>JAVHVL010000338.1:0-3429 GCA_032160565.1 Pseudonocardiales bacterium
GCGTCCGGACGCGGCGCACGAGCACGGTGTCGATGCGGTTGCGGCGGCCGCCGGCGTTCTCGGCGGTGAGGGTGAGCCCGTAGGCCTCGGCCTGCGCTCCGGGGATCGGCACGCGCCCCAGCGCTTCGGCGAGCAGCCCGCCGACCGTCTCCACGTCATCGCGGTCGGGCACCTCGACGTCGAACAGCTCGGCGAGGTCCTCGACGGCCAGCCGCGCACTGACCCGGGCGGTGTCCGGCGCGATCTGCTCGATGGGCGGCCGCTCCACGTCGTACTCGTCGGTGATCTCGCCGACGATCTCCTCGAGGATGTCCTCGATCGTCACCAGGCCGGCCGTGCCGCCGTACTCGTCGATGACGATGGCGATGTGCGTGCGGTGCGCCTGCATCTCCCGCAGCAGCTCGTCCACCGGCTTGGACTCCGGCACGCAGGTCACCGGGCGCATCACATCGGCCACCCGGGTCGTGCGCGAGCGCTCGGCGTCCTGCGCGCGGCGGGCGAGATCCTTGAGGTACACGATGCCGATGACGTCGTCGACGTTCTCCCCCACCACCGGGACCCGGGAGAAGCCGCTGCGCAGCGCCAAGGCCAGGGCCTGCGGCACCGTCTTCGTCTGCTCGATCCACACGATCTCGGTGCGCGGCACCATCACCTCGCGGGCGATCGTGTCGCCGAGTTCGAAGACCGACTGGATCATCTCCCGCTCGCCGTGCTCCACGACGCCGCGCTGCTCGGCCATGTCGACCAGCTCGCGCAGCTCGACCTCGGAGGAGAACGGCCCCTCGCGGAAACCGCGGCCCGGCGTGACGGCGTTGCCGAGCAGGATGAGCAGCGAGGCGAGGGGGCCGAAGATGCGCCCGAGCACGCGGACCGCGCCGGCGCCGGCGAGCGCGACGCGGTACGGGTGCTGACGCCCCAGCGTGCGCGGCCCGACGCCGACGAGCGCGTACGACACGACCACCATGATCAGGACGGTGAACAGCGGGACCGGCCAGCGCGCCCCGAACTGCCCGCGCGCCACGATCGCGACCAGCACGGTGGCGGTCAGCTCGCAGGACATGCGCAGCAGCAGCAACAGGTTCGTGTATCGAGCGCGGTCGGCGACGATCACGCGCAACGCCCGAGCGCCCCGCACGTCCTCGCGCTGCAGCTCCTCGACACGCGCGACGGAGACCTGCGCCAGGGCAGAGTCGACGCAGGCAAACAACCCGCCGAGCGGCACGAGGCAGATCGCGATGACGAGGGCCAGCACGTCCTCGCTGCTCACGCGGGGTCCCTGACAAATCGTGGAGCCCGAGCGGAGCGATTTGGTGCGGTGGTCACGACACTGCCTTGCTATGGCCGGGGTCAGCCACGGCGGCCGCCCGTGGCATCGCGGACCTCACCGGACGTGCCGGCTATCGGAGCCCGGATGGGCGCGCGCCCGGTCGAGGCGGTCCAGTCCGCGAGGATGTGCGCCTGCAGCTCGAACATCTCGCGCTCTTCGTCGGCGTCGCCGTGGTCGTAGCCGAGCAGGTGCAGGATCCCGTGCGTGCAGAGCAGGTGCAGCTCCGCCTCCACCGAGTGCCCCGCGGACGCCGCCTGGTCCGCGGCCACCGCGGGGCAGAGCACGACATCGCCCAGCAGCGACTGACCGGAGTCCTCGTCGGTGCCGGGCGGAGCGGACGGGTCGAAGCGATCCATCGGCCCTTCCGCCCCGTCCATCGGGAACGCCATCACGTCCGTCGCTCCCGGCAGGTCCATCCATTGCAGATGCAGGGCGGCCATCGCCGGCGGGTCGAGCAGCACCACCGACAGCTCGGCGAGCGGGTCTATCCGCTGCGCGTCGAGAACGAAGCGCCCGAGCTGCGCGAGGGCGACCTCGTCGACCTCGACGCCCGACTCGTTGTTGATCTCGATACTCAACGGCGGGGTTTGCTGCGGTGTGGGCGTTGGGGGGCGGCCACGTGCACCTGGGCTGCCTCGGTGGCATCCCACCGCTCGTAGGCGTCGACGATGTCGCCGACGAGGCGGTGCCGCACCACGTCGGCGCTGGTGAGGTTCGCGAAGTGCACGTCGTCGATGTCGGTGAGGATCTCGCGCACCACCTTCAGCCCGCTATGGGTGGCCCCGGGCAGGTCCACCTGCGTGACGTCGCCGTTGACGACCATCTTCGAGCCGAAGCCCAGCCGGGTGAGGAACATCTTCATCTGCTCGGCCGTGGTGTTCTGCGCCTCGTCCAAGATGATGAACGCGTCGTTGAGCGTGCGGCCGCGCATGTACGCGAGCGGGGCCACCTCGATGGTGCCGGCCTGGGTGAGGCGCGGGATGGATTCGGGGTCGACCATGTCGTGCAGCGCGTCGAGCAGCGGCCGCAGGTACGGATCGATCTTGTCGTAAAGCGTGCCGGGCAGGAAGCCGAGCCGCTCCCCCGCCTCGACGGCGGGGCGGGTCAGGATGATGCGGGTGACCTGCTTGGCCTGCAGCGCTTGCACCGCCTTCGCCACCGCGAGGTAGGTCTTGCCGGTGCCGGCGGGGCCGATACCGAACACGACGGTGTGCTGATCGATGGCATCGACGTAGCGTTTCTGGTTCAGCGTCTTCGGGCGGATGTTCTTGCCGCGCCGGGACAGGATGTTGAGGCTGAGCACCTCCGCGGGGCGCTCGCCGGAATCGGCGGTGAGGATGCCCAGGGCGCGGGCGACGGCATCCGGCGTGAGGTGCTGGCCGGCCTTGATCAGCTCGATGAGCTCCTCGAACAGGCGGACGGCAATCGCGTTGTCGGCGGGTGCCCCGGTGACAGTGATCTCGTTGCCACGGACGTGGACGTCGCTGTCGAGGCTGCGTTCGATAACGCGGAGCAACTCGTCGCTGGCCCCGAGGAGCGCCACCATGGCCTGCTCGCCCGGGACGACGATGACGGTGGAGACGCGCTCTGTGCTGGGGGTGGGATCGGACAAGTCGATCTTTCTGGCCGACGGTATGGACAGCTCCACTGTACCGGCGGATCGGCAGGTTTTCCCCGTCGTCAGCCCGGTCGTCAGCCCGGTGGCCATCCCATCGGCCGCCCGGACAGGACGTGCGCGTGCACGTGGAACACACTCTGCCCGGCCTCGGCACCGGTGTTGAAGACCGTCCGGAAGTCGCTGAGCCCGCGCTCCTCCACCACGGCACGGATGCTCCGCAACAGCGCTACGGCGGTCTCCGGTTCGCCGCTGAGCTCAGCGATGTCGCGGATGTGCTTCTTGGGGATGACCAGTACGTGCAGCGGCGCCTGCGGATTGATGTCTTCGAAGACGACCGTGTCGTCGTCCTCGCGGACGATCTTCGCCGGCACGCGGCCGGCCACAATCGCGCAGAAAAGGCAGTCCTCGGCCATCCCGTGAGGCTACTGGCTTCCACGGGTGACGGATCGGCCGCCCGGGTGACGGATCGGCCGCCCGGGTGACG
>JAVHVL010000342.1:0-4759 GCA_032160565.1 Pseudonocardiales bacterium
CTCGCGGCCGAAGATCGACACCAGCACGTGCAGCTTCTGGTGCACCGGGTCGATCTCGCTGATCGTGGCCGGCAGCGTGGCGAACGGGCCGTCCATGACGGTGACGGACTCGCCGACCTCGTACTCGACGGTGGCCACCTGCTGCTTCTCACCGGAGGCGGCGGCGCCGCGTCCGGTGGCCACAGCCGCTGCCTTCTGGGTGGCCGGCGCGAGGATGTTGACGACCTCGTCCAGCGTCAGCGGCGACGGGCGGGAGGTGGCACCGACGAAGCCGGTGACCCCCGGCGTGTTGCGGACCGCGCCCCACGACTCGTCGTTCAGGTCCATCCGCACCAGGATGTAGCCGGGGAAGACCTTGCGCTGCACCTGCTGGCGCTTGCCGTTCTTGATCTCCACGACATCTTCGGTGGGCACCTCGACCTGGAAGATGTAGTCCTCCATGTCCAGGGACTGGATACGGCTCTCCAGGTTGGTCTTGACCTTGTTCTCGTAGCCGGCGTAGGAGTGCACGACGTACCAGTCGCCGAACTGCGTGCGCAGCGTGCGGCGCAGCGTCTCGACCGGGTCCTCCTCCTCGGCCTCGTCGGCCGCCGGCGCGGCCTCCTCGACCGGCGTGGCTGCGGCTTCCGCGGCCGGCACGTCCAGCGTCTCGACGGCCTCGGCCGCCTCGACGGACGCGTCGGTCGCGGCCGGCGGTGCGCCGAGCACGGAGAGATCGACCTCGACCTCGTCCTCGTCGGCGGCGGTGGCTACCGGTTCACCCTCGTCGGCGCCGAGCAGGCGGGCGGCCGCGTTGACGTCGGTAGGGCCGTCGTCGACGGACTCCTCAGCCTCGCTGCGGCCCACCTCGCTCTGGATCACGTCGTTGCGTGGGCCGGCGAACGGGTCGTCGAGTTCGGGGTGCTCGTCGCCGGGGGCGACGTCGTCGTACTCGGGCACAATCTCTCTTCTCTTGCTCGTTGGCGGATCTCGGCCGGCTGCCTCAGCCGGTGCGCTAGCCGAAGACCTGAAGCACCAGCTTGGCGAATCCGACATCCAGGCCGGCGACGATCGCGACCATGATCACTACGAAGATGATCACCACGATCGAATACGTCACCAGTTCCTTGCGCGAGGGCCACAGGACCTTGCGCATCTCCGAGATGCTCTCGCGCACGAAACGCGTCGGCCGCCCGCCTCGACCACCCGCAGGGCGGGGCGTCGCGGCATCGGTACGGGTCGCGGTCACGAGCTCTCCTCTCGGACGTAACGGGTCTTACGGGTGGAACGCAGGGGCGACAGGACTCGAACCTGCAACCGCCGGTTTTGGAGACCGGTGCTCTACCAATTGAGCCACGCCCCTTCGGTGCCCGGCGCGATCTCGCGACAACCGCCGGTGAGCATGCTGACGCAAGGCCACAATTGGACCCCGGCGCGTCAGTCTACGGGCCGGGGCGGCTCAGCTCCAACCCGCGCCCGGCTCTCGCTCGGCAGCGGCGCGGCGGACCTGTCCCGCTCATCGACTGCACCCACTCGTGAACCGAGCCGAACTGTGGGAATTCCAGGAAGTGGCTGCTGTTGATCAACGGTGCGGGGCGCTGGCACGCAGGCAAATCCCCCTCCCGGCATCTGGAACGATGGAGGCATGGGAGCACGCGTATCCGACCGCATCGCAGCCATCGCCGAATCCGCCACCCTGGCCGTCGACGCCAAGGCCAAGGCGCTCAAGGCGGCCGGGCGCCCGGTCATCGGCTTCGGCGCCGGTGAACCGGACTTCCCCACGCCGGACTACATCGTCGAGGCCGCCGTGGCCGCGTGCCGCGACCCCAAGAACCACCGCTACACGCCGGTCGCGGGGCTGCCCGAGCTGCGCGCGGCGGTCGCCGTCAAGACCCATCGCGACAGCGGGTACGACGTGGACGGCAGCCAGGTCCTCATCACCAACGGCGGCAAGCAGGCCGTCTACAACGCCTTCGCCGCGCTGCTCGACCCGGGCGACGAGGTGCTGCTGATCGCGCCGTACTGGACCACCTACCCCGAGGCCATCAAGCTGGCCGGCGGCGTACCGGTGGACGTGGTCACCGACGAGACCACCGGTTATCTGGCCTCGATCGACCAGCTCGAGGCGGCCCGCACCTCGCGCACGAAGGTGCTGCTGTTCGTCTCACCGTCCAACCCGACCGGCGCGGTGTACCCGCCGGACCAGGTAGCCGCGATCGGTCGCTGGGCCGCCGAGCAGGGGCTGTGGGTGGTCACCGACGAGATCTACGAGCACCTGGTCTACGGGGACGCCACGAACGTCTCCATCGCCACCGTCGCGCCGGAGCTCGCCGACCGGGTGGTCGTGCTGAACGGCGTCGCGAAGACCTACGCGATGACCGGTTGGCGGGTGGGCTGGCTGATCGGGCCGGCCGACGTGGTCAGGGCGGCCACCAACCTGCAGTCGCACGCCACGTCGAACGTCAACAACGTCGCGCAGGTCGCCGCCCTGGCAGCGGTCAGCGGCGACCTGTCCGCCGTCGCCGAGATGCGCGCCGCCTTCGACCGGCGCCGGCGCACCATCGTCTCGATGCTCGGTGAGATCCCCGGCGTGGTGTGCCCGGAGCCGCAGGGCGCGTTCTACGTCTACCCGTCGGTGAAGGGGCTGCTCGGCAAGCCGTTGCGCGGCAAGGTCTCGACGAACTCCGCCGAGCTGGCCGCGCTGATCCTCGACGAGGCCGAGGTCGCCGTCGTCCCGGGCGAGGCGTTCGGCACGCCCGGGTACCTCCGGCTGTCCTACGCGCTGGGCGACGACGACCTGGCCGAGGGCATCAGCCGGATCGCGAAGCTGGTCGCCGACTCCTGATCGGTGACGCATCCCGCCGTCGAGTGACGGGATCCTCCGTCGAGTGACGGATTTCCTTGATCAGAGACGGCGCAGTAGCCGTCACTCGCTCCGGAGATACGTCACTCGGCGAGGAGGAGATGCCTGGAGGGATCACGGGAGGGCGCCGGCCTGCCGCAGCACCGCCACCGCCTTCGGGAACTGCTTGATCGCGGCGGCGAAGTCGGGCGGGTTCGCGATGCGCCACGCGTTCTTGTTGACATAGCAGCGAACCGCCGCGTCCCACGGCGCGGCGCCGGCCACCGCGCGCGCCTCGTTGAGCGCGGCTGCCCCCTTCGAGTAGGTGACGAAGTAGTAGTCGTCGACGTTGTCGCCGTAGGACTCGGCGGATTTGTCCACCGTCCCAGGCGCCCGGAGCGTGCCGGGCGGCTCGCTCTCGCCGTCGAGCTGCTCCTCGGCATACACGGCGAACGCCTCGTCCATCCACGGGTGCAACGCCTGCGAGTCGCCCACCATCGCGTAGAACCACTGGTGCGCCGTCTCGTGCACGGCCACCACCCGAGACCCGTCCAGCATGAGGATCGAGCTGGGGTACTCGATGCCGCCGCCCTCCGACGGCACCCGCGCAACGGACAGCGACGGGTACGGGAACGGGCCGAACCGCTTCGCCAGCTCGGTGATCGCCCGCGTGAACTCCGGCACGAGCTGGTCCCGCAGGCGGGGCTGGTACGCCCCCACGCGCAGCCGCACACCCTGCACCACGGTGTCCGAGACGGAGAAGGGGCCGACGGCCACGCTGACGTCGCGCGCAGCCGCGACTGACGCGTGCCAGGTGCGCGTGCCGCCGGTCGCCGACGGCTGTGCGGGGTCGCCCGACATGATGACGGTGTCCGCCGCCGGGGCGGTGACCGTGAGCGAGGTGTCCATCGCCTCGCTCGTCGCGCTCTCGGCGGTGAAGTTCAACATCCCCTCTGTGTGCCAGCCGAAGCCGCGCTCCCACGCCAGCAATGGCTGCGCGGAGCCGAACCAGGCGTAGCCCTGGGCACCGTCGGCGGCGCGCCCGAACCGATCGAAGGACTGCTGGCCGAGGGTCACGGTGAAGGCCAGGTCGGCCGTGACGGTGCTGCCGGCGGGTATCGGCTTGGAGAACGGCAGGTGCAGCAGCCCGCCCTGGGTGGACGGCGCGGCGTTGGTGGCGGTGTAGCTGGCGGGCCCGGCGCCGGGCGACGCGGTGGCGGAGGTGACCTGGATGCGGTTGCCCGCCGCGACGCTCGGGGCGCTGTTGGCCGTCAGCCGGAACACGAGCTCGGTGATCGGCAGGTCCGGCGTGAAGGACACGTGCTCGGTACCGCGCACGGACGTCAGGTCCGGTGCGAGGGTGAAGGCCAGCGCCACCTTCGGCCGCTGCGGGTCGGGCGCGGCGTAGGTCGCCGGGCAGTCGGCCGAGCCGGTGGGGCTCGGCGACCCGGGCGGCGACCCGGACGGCGATGCGGAGGTGGGGAGGGTGGCGGCGGTCGGGCGCACTGCCCCACGGCCGCCGGTGACGTTCGTGCAGCCGGCTGCCGCGAGGCACACCGCGATGGCCGCGGCGACCGCGATCCGCGCGCGGCTGGCGCGGATCACCGGATTTCGGCCGCCCAGGCCCGGCCGGTCTCCTCCTCGGCGTCGATGACGCTCACGATGATCGGCGCCGCGAAACCCTCGACCTTGCCGCCGACGAGGGGTACGCGCGCCTTGAACTCCGCGTCCACGAGCACCAGCGTGACGTCCGGGCCGTCCGGCACCATGAGGATGGTGCCGTTCATCGTCGCCGGCGTGCCGTGGAAGTCCACGTGCAGCTCGGCCGTCCGCGAGCCGTCGGCGGCAGCCGGGCTCCAGGTGACCGTCTCGGTGGAGGTGACGCCCGCGGGGACGAACTTGCGCAGCAGGCTGGGGAACCCGGTGGTCGGCATCTTG
>JAVHVL010000361.1:0-7441 GCA_032160565.1 Pseudonocardiales bacterium
TGAGCACAACGCTGTACTTGATGCCGCCTGGATGGCGCCCGGAGTCTTCGACGTCCGCGATGACCTCTACGTCACGGGGTGAGGCCGGCGATGGCATGCAGACCGCGCAGCCGAACAACAGCCAACACCACCCGGTCGTGGTGGCGAAACAGGCGCAGCGGGCGGCGGATCTCCAGTTGCGAATCGCGGACTGGATCACCGCGTTCGCCGGTTCGATGCCCTTCGTCTACCTTCACGTGGCGGTCTTCGCGATCTGGATGTTGTTCATCGAGTCCAAGCCCTGGCCGACGCTGACGCTGGTCGTGTCGCTGGAGGCGATCTTCCTGTCCACGTTCGTGATGATCGGCCAGAACCGGCAGTCGGACTTCCAGCAGGCCAAGGCGGATCACGACTTCACCGAACAAGAGCTGGAGCTCAAGACCAACACGCAGCTGACTCGCGAGATCCATGCGCTCACTACCGAACTGCATCAACGGCTGCTGGACAAGTCCGCTCCGCAGTCCTGACGGACCGTGCTCTCGCAGTCGCGAACGTGCTCGCCCACGGCTGCAGGCCTCCGGCATGGGCAGTTGGCGCGCGCTCGTCCAACGGAAGGTGGAAGAGATTGGCCCCGCGAGAGGTCCGGCATCGTGCTCATTACGCTGGGAGGGGTGGCGTGCACGTCGGCGGGCACGACCCCGAGGGAAACGGATCGGTGGCCAAAGTGATCAGGTCGCAACCTGTCCTCACGCCTCTCACCGAGGCGGCGATCTTCCTAGTGCTTACCGTCGATTCCGGCGGTGAGGACGTCGTGCGAGATCTGCTCGCCGACTCCGCTGGGATCGTGCGCTCGGTCGGATTCCGCGATCCGGACGGCGAGCTGGCCTGTGTCTTCGCGATCGGGTCGGACGCGTGGGACCTGCTCTTCGCCGGGCCCCGCCCGGCGGAGCTGCACCCGTTCCGCGAGATCGCCGGCCCTCGGCACACCGCGGTATCGACGCCGGGCGACCTGCTGTTCCACATCCGCGCCCGCCGCATGGATCTGTGCTTCGAACTCGCCGGGCAGCTGCTGGAGCGGGTCCGCGGTGCCGCCGCTGTCGTCGATGAGGTGCACGGCTTCAAGTACTTCGACGAGCGCGACCTGATGGGCTTCGTCGACGGCACCGAGAACCCGACCGGCCCGTCGGCACTACCCGCCGCCACCGTCGGTGACGCCGACCCGGACTTCACCGGTGGTAGCTACGTGATCGTGCAGAAGTACCTGCACGACCTCACGGCATGGAACGCGATCTCGGTCGAGGAACAGGAGCGCGTCATCGGCAGGACGAAGCTCACCAACATGGAGCTGCCCGATGAGGTCAAGCCCCCGAACTCGCACGTCGCGCTCAACACCATCGTCGACGAGAGCGGCGAGCAGCAACAGATCGTCCGTGACAACATGCCCTTCGGGAACGTCGGGGCGGAAGAGTTCGGCACCTACTTCATCGGCTACGCGGGGACCCCGTCGGTGACCGAGCAGATGCTGCACAACATGTTCGTCGGCAGACCGCCCGGCAACACCGATCGGATCCTCGATTTCTCGGTCGCGGTGACCGGCGCGCTGTTCTTCGTTCCCGCCGCGGACTTCCTCGAGGACCTGCCGCCGCGACCAGGCTCCGACGCCGCGACCGACACGGGCGGCGGGCGTGGCCCGGCCGCGGCCCCACCCGACGACCCACGACCCGATCATTCGCTGCGGATCGGCAGCCTCAGAAGGAGCCCCTCGTCATGAACAACCTGCATCGCGAACTGGCACCGATCTCGGCCGCGGCCTGGACCGACATCGAGGACGAAGCGCGCCGCACCTTCACCCTGCACGTTGCGGGCCGCCGCGCCGTCGACGTGTCCGGCCCGTCCGGCGAGCAGCTGTCCGCGGTCGGTACCGGGCACCTGGTCGACCTCGAGCCGCCCCGAGCCGGTGTGCGCGCCCGGCGTCGCGAGATCGCCTCGGTCGTGGAGTTCCGGGTCCCCTTCCGGGTCTCCCGCGATGCCGTGGACGACGTCGAGCGCGGCGCTGAGGACTCGGACTGGCAACCGGTGAAGGACGCCGCGAAGGAGCTCGCGTTCGCCGAGGACCGCGCCGTCGTCGACGGGTTCACCCCGGGCGGCATCACCGGCCTTCGTCCGGCCTCGTCCAATCCGCGGCTGACGCTGCCCGCCGATCCGCGCGAGTACCCGACCGCCGTGGCGCAGGCGGTGAGCGCGCTGCGCCTCGCCGGTGTGGGCGGCCCCTACAGCCTGCTGCTGTCCGCGAACCAGTACACGGCAGTCGTCGAGACGACCGAGGACGGCTACCCGATCCACGAGCACCTCACCCGGGTCGTCGGCGACGACGGCGAGATCATCTGGGCTCCTGCCATCGACGCCGCCGTCCTGCTGTCCACCCGGGGCGGCGACTACCAGCTGCACCTCGGGCAGGACACGTCGATCGGCTACCTCTCCCACGACGCCGACTCGATCGAGCTCTACCTCGAGGAGTCACTGACCTTCCTCGTCAACACCACGGAAGCTGCCGTCAACCTGGGCTGACCGGGTCGGTGGCCGGTGTCAGCAGTTGGTGGACCCGAGGCCGCCGCCGGATGCAGTGCCGTGTGCCTCGGCCGCATGCCCCGAGGCGGTCACCGCAACACCGCCGGGGGTGACCTGGACACCGTCAGGCGTCATGCCCAGCGGCAGCCTCGGGAGGGTCACCTGAGCCGCCGCCGCCTTGCCGCCGGTGAGCTGGCTGAGCGATCCCACCGGTATCGGTAGCCCCGCGATGCTCGCACTGACCGGGGTGAACCGGATGGCGCCACCAACGAGTTCGGGCTTCTCATTCAGGCTCAGCAGGCCACCCATACCCAGGCGAACCTGAAGCACCTGTTGAGCGGTATCAGGGATGACCGTCGCCGTGGCGCCGCCTCCTCCGCCCTTCCCCAGCATGGCGCCGAGCGCTTGGGGGGCCAGGACGGCCTGAACGTGAGAGCCGCTGACTGCGAGGGCGTTGCCGTGCCGATGCACGTCGTTGAGGGTCGCCTCGACGGCGACATTCTTCAGGGGGCACAAGGTCACTTGCGTCGCGTGGATGGACACCTTCGGAATGGACTGTGTCATCGCATCGACCACCGCGAGTTGACCACCCAGGCCGACAGTGACGTGCCCGGCGAGTGCGGACCGAATCGCGTGCGTCACCTTGTTCGCGATCACCGCACGAGCGATCAGTTCGCCGGTCACGAGCAGCACACCCAGGGCAGCTATCGAGATCAGCAGAGTTCGCCTGAGCCGCGAGCGCCTTCTGCCAGCGGAACGGGATTCACGCATTGAAAAGGCGGCAAAGTTCATACCAGGCTCCCATCAAAGTGGATCTTTCGTCTTCCCGGGCGACTTCGCCAAAAATAGGGAGGATCCCCTTTCAGTTCCCTTACGACCGGCGGGGGGTCGAAACGCGGGTTCATCGGTGGTGCAATGAGCGGGTGACACTCTCCGACGGTGACGTTGCGGCGCTGGCTCGGCAGGCCGTCGACTGGATCGATCGAGATCTGGACATCCGAATCGCCCCGGCTGACCCTGTCGATCCGTATCGTTGGGGCGCGGCGGCGTGGACCGTCTCCGCCGGCACGGCGACCAGTTACATCACGGCCGATATGAGCGCCGAGGAGGCGCTGGCGAAGCTGATCGCCGATCTGGACCCGCCGTGAGCGCCAGGGCGATCCTGTTGAAGATCAACAATTCTGCTCGTTGAACACCGCTGTCAGGGCCTGCGGCCGATGAAGGCGAGCAGCCGCGTCTGCACGTCCGCGTTGTCGGCCACTTCGACCCGCGGCCCGTAGTGCCCGCTCGCGCGCAGCGCCTGCTCCATCGGCAGCATCCCGTCGAGCAGTTGCGCGCATCTGTTTGCGTCGAGGCGCTCGTCCTGCCCGGTCGCCCGGGCCAGATCCCAGGTGTGCAGAAAGACGTCATTGGTATAGAACCGCCCCACTGCTTGATCCAGCGGGATGTCGCCGACGTGCCGGTCGGACAACACCCGCCCCGCAGTCGCAGGATCGTCCAGCAGCGCCTGCACCCCGTCACGGTGGATCACCCAGGCCAGCACCGGGTCGTCGTCCGCCGGCGGGCCGGCCGCCAACTCGACACCGGCGCCACTTCTCAGGAAGGCCGGGAACCACTCGACAAGGTGCCGGACCACATCCCGGGCGACCCATCCGTCGCAGGGCGCCGGACTGTCCCACCCATCGGGCGCCACACCGTAGACGCGATCGGTGAACACACCGGCGATCGTGCGGAACTCGGCTGCGGCAGTGGCCATCACGCGAGTGTTCCCCCTTCGACGCTCCGAGCGGAACCGCTGCGCCCGCGTAAAACGCTGTGCCGCCCGCCTAAGCGCGGACGGCCGAGGCGAGGCTGTAGACGGCGAGCGAGACCATCACCAGCGCCGCGATCCGGGTGATCCATCTGATCGGCAGCACCTTCAACAACGTCTTGCCGCCGAGAATCGCAAGCAGCGCGACGGTCCAGAGGCCGAGTACCGCACCGACGCCGACCGAAATGGGGTCGTGATATTTCGCGGCGAGGTTGGCGGTGAGGATCTGGGTCAGGTCGCCCCACTCGGCCAGGAAAATGACGGCATAGCCGAGTGATGCGACCTTCCAGAAGCCGGCGACCTCCGCGGTGGCTCGAACCTCGGCCTCTTTGACTTCCTCGTCCTCGAGCCCTTCGCGCCAGATCAGCACCGCGCCGAGCACGAAGAGCGCCCCCACCACGGCTTCGACGACACGGTGCGGGAGCAGGGTGAGCAAGGAGCCCGCCGCGACAGCGATGACCACGTGACTCAAGAACGCGGCCGCCATCCCCGCGAATATCCATCGCCAGGGGAAGCGAGTGCCCAGCACGAGGCCGGCGACCGCCGTCTTGTCGGGAAGTTCGGCTACGAAGATCAAGCCGAACACGGTTGCGATGACTGCAATGTCGAGCACTGGGTCCTTCTCGGGTCAGGCTGCCATTCTTCGGCTCCAGGCGTGCACGTCGAACCGGCAGCCGTGGCTGTCGATGTCGAACGTCTCGTCCAGTCGGCAAACCGACCCTGGATGCCGGGACGGTATGCACCGGCCAGCATGTCGACATCCAGTCGAGGGACTACTCCCGCTCAGCAGCCATGGTAGCTGATCACTGCTGACCGAAGTCGCGCGCGGGAATACCTGAAGTGCGCCGGCGCCTCTATCCTGCCGAGCAGGCCGCATCGCCGTCAGTGGCCCGACGAGGAGGGGTCATGGCTGCCGCGGCCACCAACCGCTACCGAGAGGCGCTGCGCACGCGTGACCTGCGGCTGCTCGTCGGGGCGTTCCTGACCGACCAGGCGGCCAGCTGGTCCTACTCGGTGGTGCTCATCGCCTACGTGTACGGGCGCACCGGATCGACCGCCTGGATCACGGCGATGGCCTCGAGTCGCTGGATCGTCGGGATGCTGATCAGCGCGTACGCCGGGGTGCTGGCAGACCGCTACGACCGTGCCAAGCTGCTGGTCGCCAGTGCCGCCGTGTCCGCCGTGATCGCTCTCGGCATGGCCGGGCTGGTCGCGAGCAACGCGCCACTGCTCGCCCTCATCGCATCGTCGATCGTCCTGACGATCGCCAGCTCCCCCACCCGCCCCGCTTCCGGAGCCCTCATCCCGGAGGTGGTGACGGAGAAGGACCTGATCGCCGCGAACGGCGTCTTCGCCTTCCTCGAGAGCCTCATCGTCGTGATCGGTCCGGGGGTGGGTGGACTGCTGTTGCTCACCGGCAAGCCGGTGTACGGCGTGCTGCTCAACGCAGCGAGCTTCGTCGTGTCGGGTCTGCTGTACGCGCGCCTGCGCGTGCGTTCTCGTGGCAGCGCCGAGCAGGGCGGCAAGGCATGGGCGCAGTGGCGGGCCGGCATCACCGCCCTCGGCCAGCATCGCAAGGCCCTCGTGCTCACCATGTTCCTCACCCTGGACTCGGCAGCGGTCGGCGGCGCCGGCATCCTGAACGCGCCTCTGTCGGTGCATCTCGGCGGCGGGACGACGGGCTACAGCCTGCTCATCGCGGCGAATGCGCTCGGCGGCGTGGTTGCGGCCGGGCTCGCCAACAAGTTGGCCGGCTCGTCCACCCTCGCAAAGGTGATCATGGGCAGCATCGTGCTCGAATGCGTGCCGTTCTATCTCTGCGTGTACGCGCACGTCCTGGCTATCGGGGCCGCATTGCAGGTGCTGTCAGGCGTCGGCATGGTGATCGTCGACGTGCTGGCCTTCACCGCCCTGCAACGTGACCTGCCCCGTGACGTGCTCGGCCGCGTGCTGGCTACGGTCGACGCGCTGATCCTGGGCGGCACGGTGCTCGCGAGCTTCCTGGCGACGGCCCTGTTCTCGGCGTTCGGCCTCACCTGGGCGCTCGCCGTCATCGGTCTCGGGTTCCCGCTGGCTGCGCTGTTCGGCCTGCCGGCGATCCTCGCGGTCGACCGCGCCGCCGCCGAAGAGGTGGACCGGCTGCGCCCGCGCGTCGAACTACTCGAGCAATTGGACCTGTTCACCGGGTCGGCACGCAGCACCATCGAGATGCTCGCGGCGAGCGCCGAGGAGCAGCTCGTCCCAGCCGGCACGGCGATCATCCGCCAGGGCGACCCCGCCGACGCGCTGTGGATCCTCGTCGAGGGGCGGCTGCAGGTCAGCATCGACGTGGACGGCGTCCAGCGCGAGCTGCCGCCGGTCGACGCCCCGGGCTACGTCGGCGAGCTGGGGCTGCTCCGTGGGGAGCCGCGCTCGGCCACTGTCGTCACCGCGGCCGACTCCAGGTTGCTGCGGATCGCGGGCGAGGACTTCCTGGCCGCGCTCGAGACGGCGCCGGCCTCGCAGTCGCTCCTTTCGCTGGCGGGCGAACGCCTCAAGCGTGGGGCCGTGCCCGCTCCCGCTGCCTGACCTGCGATTACGCCGACGCCACGGACTGATCTCGGCCGCGGCGTCCCCCGTTGAGGGAACTGCCTCATCGTGGTTGGCGCAAGTGCGCCATGTCGGGTGGGACGGGGTCGTCGGGTCGGTAGATGACGGGTGGTTGACCGTCGGCGAGGGCGGCGGTGGCGTCGATGAGCCCCAGGCGGTCCCGCACCCGCCCGAGGAAGTCTGTCGGCTTCAGCCGGACCAGTCGGGCGCGCTTGGGGCCCGCGTACACCCTGATCCAGTCCCCGGGGTCGAGCACGCCGCGCAGCTGGCCGTCCACGCTGACGGCAACTCGCCCCGAACGCTCCAGCACCCGGACGCTGACAGCCTCGTCCGCGGCAAGCACGAGGCTGCGGTTGAACACCATGTGCGCGGCGACCGGAGTGAAGACCAGTGCGTCGAGCTGCGGGGACAGCACGGGGCCGCCGGCGGAGAAGCTGTACGCGGTCGATCCGGTGGGTGTGGAGACGATGACCGCATCGGCGGAGTAGGAGGCGA
>JAVHVL010000406.1:0-3348 GCA_032160565.1 Pseudonocardiales bacterium
TGAGCGATCGCCGATGCACGCAACCGCGTTGGGAAAGGTCATTGCCGGCCAGCTGGAGGCTGACCGCGTGCGGACGATCCTGGCCGCCGAAGGCATGCCGCCCGTAACCGATCGCACGCTGACGACCGTCGAGGACTTCATGACGGAAGTGAAACGGGTCAAGGTCGCGAAGTACGCCATCGACGATCTGGAGGCGCAGGACGACGGCCGGTGTGTCGCCGTTCCGCTGCCCGGTTTGCCTGTCGCAGCCGGCTTGAGCGTCAGCGCGCCGGCCAATCGGCTGCCCCGAAACCTGGTTCCCGAGGTGGTGCGTGCATTGAGTGCGTGCGCCGCGGCGCTCACCGATAGCTACCGCACACTGCCGGGTTGACGCCCCGTCCGGGCGCCGTTCCGACCTGCTCGCCGACCGCCGGTGTTGACGTCCTCTGCCGCTTCCGGCTAACTTGACGTGGTTTCACCTAGTGAGTGAGCGATTCCATTTGGCAGAACCCGTGCTCTGTCGGTCCGGTGCTTCGCGGGCGTGCGAGTTCGGCTCACTTCTCGGTGCGTCGAGCGACGTCGTGGAAGGGAGCACTCGTGGCGGGTACACCCGTGCGAGCCCGATCTGAGCAATTCCGTCAACGGGCAGCGACCCTTATCCCCGGTGGGGTGAACTCGAACGTCCGCCTGAGCGCTCCACCGGTGTACTTCGATCGCGGATCCGACGCCCGGATCTGGGACGTCGACGGCAACGAGTACGTCGACTACGTCCTGGGGCAAGGACCCCACTTTCTCGGCCATGCCAATCGTGTCGTGAACGCCGCCGTCGCCGAAGCGTGCGGCCGCGGCATGCTGTTCGGCGCCCAGAACAGTCTCGAGGTCGAGGCGTGCGAACAGACGCTTGACGCGATCGGCTGGGCAGACATGATCCGGCTCGGGATGACCGGCACCGAATGCGTGCAGGCGGCGCTGCGTGCGGCCCGAGCCGCGACCGGGCGGACGGCGTTCGTCCATTTCGAGGGTCATTACCACGGCTGGCTGGACAATGTCCTCGTGCAGACGACGGGGGACCGCACCGGTGTCGCCAGCCGCGGCCAGCTTGATAGCCAGCTCGCCGACTGCCACATCATCGGGTGGAACGATGGCGATGCGCTTGCGGCGCTGTTGCACGCCCACGGCGACACCATCGCCGCCGTACTGATGGAACCGATGATGGTCAACGCCGGCGGCATCGAGCCGCTGCCCGGTTATCTGCAGCAGGTCCGCGACCTCTGCGATCAGTACGGAGTCGTCCTGATCTTCGACGAGGTGATCACGGGCTTCCGGCTCGGGCGCGGCGGAGCGGCCGAGAAGTACGGCGTGAGTCCGGATCTCGCGACCTATGGAAAGGCGATGGCCGGCGGCTGGCCCGTTGCGGCGATAGCCGGACGCGGGGACCTCATGGAGCCGTTCGGCACGGGAGCGGTCAATCACTCCGGTACGTTCAACGGCTCGGTCATGGCCGCTGCCGCCATCGTGGCCACGCAGCAACTGCTCGTCGAGGACTCACCGTACGAACGCATCCAGGCCTACGGCACCGAACTCATGGCGCATCTGGTCAAGATCGCCGAGCGACACGGGATTCCATTGCGCGTGCAGGGGGTGCCGGCGGCGTTCCACGTGTCGTTCGGTGATCCCGCGCCGGTACACGATCTGCGCACGCTCAACACCCTCGACCTCGGCCGCTACGCGGCGTTCGCGACCAGGCTGGCTGAGCACGGACTGTGGCTGGCCCAACGCGGGATCTGGTACGTCTCGGCCGCGCACGGTGACGAGGAGCTCGCCGACACGCTCGAACGCCTCGAGTCGGCACTTGCGGAGCGACTTCCGTGACTCGCCGGGTCGGCGTCGTCGGCGTGTGGCACGAGACCAACACGTACTCTGCGCGGCCGGCCACGCTCGCCGACTTCGAGGACTTCGAGCTGCTCACCGGCGCCGCGCTCGAGTCCCGCAACCGTGATACCGGATCGGTTATCGGGGGGTTCTACGACAACCCTGACCTCGATCTCGTGCCGGTGTTCTCCGCCGGTGCGTGGCCCTCGGGCCCAGCCGGATCGGAGGTGATGGCACGCATTCTCGACGACGTCCAGAGTGGGCTGCGCAGAGCCGGACCGCTGGACGCCTTGGTCCTCAACCTCCACGGTGCGATGGTCGCAGCGGGCACTCCCGACGTGGAGGCCGAGGTCGTCGCGGCCGCCCGAGACGTCGTCGGCGATGTCCCGATCGGAGCCGTGCTCGACCTGCACGCCAATCCGTCGCCGGCTCTCGTGGACAGCTGCGAGGCGATCGTCAGCTACGACACCTACCCGCACGTCGACATGCGAGAGCGTGGCCGTGAAGTCGCGGCGCTCGTCACACAGATGCTCGCCGGTCGCCGGCTGCGCACGATGGTGCGCAAGCTGCCGCTGCTGGTCTGCCCGCTCGCGCAGGCGACCGAACGCGGCCCGATGCATCGGATCCAGCAGGCTGCCGCGGCCCGGGCCCGAGCGGCCGGCGTCGCCAGGGTCTGCGTGGTCGGCGGGTTCGCATACAGCGATGTCGACCGGGCCGGCATGAGCGTTCTCGCCGTGCATGATCTCGACTCGCAAGCCGCAGCGCAGGACGTTGTCGACGCGACGATCGCCGACATAGCCGAACACTCCCAGGAGTTCGCGGTAGCCCGCGACGACCCGAAGACGGCTGTGGCGCGTGCCCTCGCCGCCACTCGGCGACCGGTCTTCCTCGCCGACGTCGCCGACAACATCGGTGGCGGCAGTCCGGGCGACGGCACCGTCTTGCTGCGTGAGCTGCTGGCGGCCGGCGCCACCGGAGCAGTCGTGACCATCGCCGATCGCGAGGTCGCGCTGCACGCCGAGCGCCTGCGCGCCGGGGCAGAGATCGACGTCATGCTCGGGGGAAAGACCGACCGCATGCATGGCGAACCCTTGCACATCCGCGGCAGGATCGAGCGGGTGCACGACGGGGTGTACCGCACCAGCGGCTACTACATGACCGGCCGTACCTTCACCATGGGGACGACGGCCGTACTGTCCGTGGCCGGGAACACCGTGGTGGTCACGGAGATGGCGGTTCCGCCGTTCCATTCCGAGCAGCTGTCCTCGATCGGAGTCGACGTGCAAGGCGCTTCGATCGTCGTCGTCAAGGGAGCGCTCGCATGGCGTGGCGCGTACGAGGACATCGCGGGCGAAATCATTGAGGTCGCAACGCCAGGGGTCTGTCCCGTGGACGTGTCGAGCCTGCAGCGGCGGTCCCAACCGATGACCGTGTAGCCGACGGTGACAGCCACGGACCCGGGAGCCATGCAGCTGCGATGCCGCTCCTGCGCTGCGA
>JAVHVL010000423.1:0-3486 GCA_032160565.1 Pseudonocardiales bacterium
CCCACCCGCCTGGTGCCAAGCCCACCACGTCACCGACTACCAGATCACCCGACACACCCGCGTCGACGACGGCACACTCCTGTGCGGATACCACCACCGCGAACACCCCAACCTCGGCTGGACCTGCACCATGCTCGACGGCATCCCCCACTGGACACCACCACGATGGCTCGACCCGCACCAAACCCCCCGCCGAAACCGCATGCACCACCCGGCGCTCCAACCCGCCTGACCGACGCAGCGCCTCCACGCCGCCGCGTCGCCAGAAGTGCGCGTGCGCCGAACGTGGGCGCACCCGTGGTGCGCCGCGCAGCTTGATCAACTCGCGGCTGGCGCGCGCTTCTCGCCGTAGACGTGCACCGGACGCGAGTTGATCAACGCGTCACTCGTCGGGCGGGCAACGAGCTAGGCCCTGCGGCGTCGGCGCTTGGGGGCGAACGCTCCGGCGAACGCAGCATGCGGGATGCCGGGGACGGGGCGACCGGTGGCGTAGCGGTAGATCATCGCCCGGGCGTAACTGAAGACGGCGTTGAACACGGCGCCCAACACGAACAGTGCCAGCACCGCTGCCGCGATCAGCACCATGCCGACCACAACACCCGCTGTCGTGCCGCTGAACAACGCGGCGAAGCCGATCACGCCGACTATGAGGGCCGGCAGGGTGAGAAGGAACTGGATCAAACCGAAGCGCAGCGTGGTTCGCAGCCCGGTGCCCCAGGTCGTGCGAACGAGCTCAGCCGAGCGCTTCACCGCCGCGATCGGCCCCAGCCCCTCCGCGACCACAACCGGCACCGCCAGGAACGACGCGATTGCCCAGGCGACGCCGCCGAGGAAACCGACGATCTTGCCGAGGATGCCGAGCCGCTGCTCCGCGATACGCAGCGCGACGCCAACGGTGGTAGTCAGCAATGCCCACGCGATGATCGGCCGGAACAGGCGCGACGTCTGACGCAACACGGTGCCGAGGGTGGGTGTGCCGCCGTCCGCGCGCATGTTCGCGCCGACGACGAGGGCAGCTTGGAAGTAGATCGCGACGATGGACATCGCGAAGACCGCAGCTACCCCACCGACCGTCAGACCGGAACGCCCGCTTCCACTGACGGCGGTACCGATCGCCCAGCCCGGGACGAAGAGCAGCGCCGCGGCGGCGAGCCCGGCCAGAGCCGAGATGAACGGCAGCGCGAGTAGCTCGCGGTCCTGACGAAGCAGCGTCCAGCTGGCGCCGAGGATCTCCTTGCCGGTCGGGCCGGATGACACCGGCGGGACGGGCAGGCCATAGCGATAGGGGTCATTTGGTTGCATCAGGGTTCCCTCCACTGTGACGCCGACGTCCGGCGGCGGCCATTGTTGCAGAGCTGCGCGCGCCCGTCAGCGCGACGATCATGAGTATCGTCCGACGCGGGCTTGACCTAAAGCGCGGTTGAGCTTGTCTACTGACCGGAGTCACGATCAGCCGAGGAGGGCAAATGACTGTGTTCACGACCGTCGAGGCGGACTACCTCGACGGGCAGCTGCTCGGCCGGCTCGCGACCGCGGGCGCCGACGGCAAACCACACGTCGTTCCGGTGTCCTTCAGGTACAACCGCGAGACGGAGACGATCGACATCGGCGGGCACCGGTTCGGAGCACGCAAGAAGTTCCGCGACGTGCAGGAGAACCCATGGGCCGCACTGGTGGTCGACGATCTCGCGTCGACCGACCCGTGGCGCCCGCGGATGCTCGAGGTCCGCGGGCGGGCGGAGGCGCTGCCGGCCGGCGGGGGCGCTCTGGGCCCAGGCTTCGCCGACGAGATGATCCGTATCCATCCCGCCCGGATCGTCGCCTACGGGCTCGTGCCCGACCAGCAGAGCGCCACCGCGCGCTCGGTCTGACCTCAGGCCAGTCGATCAGTGCGCGGTACGTACCCGCTCGACCAGGTCGTCCAGGCAACGGACGGTCTCGGCGGCATCACGGCCGAGCACGGTCACGAGCACGGCGTGCTGGTCGAGCCGCTGCGCGACGGCCGTGGGCCTCGCCACGATCGTGCGGGCGGCCAAGCCCGGTCCGGCCAGCAGCGCCGAGCCCAGCACCCGGGCACCGGCCGTCATCCCCGGCCAGTCGCGAAGCACCGGGTCGGCGAGATCTACGAGCTGGCGCAGCACCGGCCGGCCGCCCCGCGTCACGTCCCAGCGCAGCGTGGCAGCGCCGGGCGGCTCCCCCGCACGCCCCAGCACGACCAGCTCCCGCCATTCGACGGCGGCGTCGACGGCGAGCGTGATCCGCACCGCCACGTCCACCCGGCTGCCTGCGCAGAGGATGAGCGGGCCCGGGTCGGCGCACAGCTGTGCACCCGCGCCGACGTCGGCCGCCATGGACAGCGAGGCCGCCCCGTCCCCACCGCCACCCTGTGCCAGGTGCGCACCAGCCGCGCGCAGTGAAGCGCGGGCGCCGTCGCGTACCTCCAGCGTGAGGCTGAGCTCGTCGCCGGCCAGCGGGCCGGCCGCGGTGCCGATCAGGTACAAGTCGCACACGTCGGCCTCGTCGCCACGCACGCGCCGCAGCGTGAGCGGGGGCGCGCAGCGCACCTCCTCCAGCCGCCCGCCCGGGCCGACGGTCGCCGCGGTCGACGCGATCACGCCGGGCGGAGCTCCGTGTGGACGGCACGCACCCAGGCGGCGACCTCGGTGGCCGCCGGGTCGCGCGCCAGTGACGTGAACAGCGCTGGGCGCCCGCCACGAACTGCCGCCGCGTCGCGTGCCATCACGTCCAGGTCGGCGCCGACGAGCGGGGCGAGGTCCGTCTTGTTGATCACGAGCAGGTCGGATCGCGTGACACCCGGACCGCCCTTGCGCGGCACCTTGTCGCCTCCCGCCACGTCGATGACGAAGATCTGCCGGTGCACGAGGCCGTAGGAGAACGTCGCGGTGAGGTTGTCCCCGCCGCTCTCGACGAGCACGACATCCAGCCCAGGATGGTCGGCCTCGAGCTGCTCGACGGCGTCGAGGTTCGCGCTGATGTCGTCGCGGATCGCGGTGTGCGGGCAGGCGCCGGTCTGCACGGCGCGGATCCGCTCGTCGGGCAGCACGCCGGCCCGGCGGAGGAAGTCGGCGTCCTCGGTCGTGTAGATGTCGTTGGTGACGACGCCGATCGTCAACTGGGCGGACAGCGTGCGGCACAGCGCCGCGACCAGCGCGGTCTTGCCGCTGCCGACGGGGCCGCCGATGCCGATGCGCGGCACGCGGGCATTCAGCGGCGCGCCGCCGGGGGGCTCATGACGGTGGGCGCCGCCGTCGTTGTGCGCGGGTGGGCGGAGCCGGTCAGGACGCAAAGAGACGCACCTCCGCGGTCAGATGGACTTCGGCGAGCAGGTCGAGGGCCGGCGCGCCGCCGGCGGGTAGCGATTCCGGTACCTGGTGGGCGATGTGCGCCCGCCAGGTACCGGAATCCGCGGTGAGGCGGGCCAACATGCCCTGCACCGCGAACGGATCCAGTCCGAGCAGCCGCACC
>JAVHVL010000473.1:0-7076 GCA_032160565.1 Pseudonocardiales bacterium
CGCACCCTTTTGCTTGATGTCGGGCAGTGCGGGTGTGTCTTCCCCGCCTTCTGCGCTAAGGTCAAGACCGGGCGGAGCGGGAGGCGGCGGAGGCGGCGGCGCTTCCGGAGGCGGCGGCGGAGGCGGCGGAGGAGGCGGCGGAGGCGTCACTCGGCGGAGGAGGCGGCGAGGCGGCGAGGCGGGGAGCGTGCCCGGGCAGGGCGAAGCGGCCGTCGCGCAGTGGGTCGACCAGACCGTCGGCTACCAGCCCATCCAGCGCCCGTCCCCGCTGCACCGGGTCGGGCCAGACGGCATCCAGCGCGGCCGCCCGTACCGGATCGCCGGAGCCGCGCAGGACGTCCAGAAGCAGCCCGCGCACCTGGCGGTCGGTCCCGGCGAACCGCTGCGGCGGGGCAGCCGGCCCGTCGTATGCGGGGCACCCGGCCAGCTGCCACGCGCAGCGGCCGAGGATCGGGCAGTCGTCGCAGCGTGGCGCGCGGGCGGTGCAGACGGTGGCGCCGAGCTCCATCAGCGCGACACTGAACCGCGCCGCCGCCGCGGGGCGCTGTGGTAGGAGCGCCTCGACGACGGCCAGGTCCCGGGCGGTGGACGGCGGCCCCGCCTCGCCCTGGCCGATGACCGCGCGGGCCACGACGCGCCGCACGTTGGTGTCCACCACAGGATGGCGCCGACCGAATGCGAATGCCGCGACGGCCCGCGCCGTGTACGCCCCCACGCCCGGCAGGGTGAGCAGGTCGTCGACGCCGTCGGGGACCGCACCGCCGAAGCGCGCCACCAGCGCCACCGCGCACTCGTGCAGGCGTAGCGCCCGCCGCGGATAGCCCAGCTTGCCCCACATCCGCACCGCGTCGCCGGGCGCGTCCGCCGCCAGCGCGGCGGCCGTGGGCCAGCGATCCAGCCAGGCGGTGTACGCGGGCAGCACTCGACGCACCGGCGTCTGCTGCAGCATGACCTCGCTGACCAGCACCGCCCACGGCGACGCACCGGCCGCCCGCCACGGCAGCTCGCGCGCCGCGTGGCGGTACCAGGTGGTGACCGCGGTGGCGAGCTCCGTTGTGGCGCCGGGACGTCGGGTGGGCAGGTGCGACATGACCGGCGCATCCTCGCACGCTGTGCGCCACCACGAAGGCAGCGCGTCGCCACGACCGCCCCAAACGCGCCCGGTAGCGTGATCGGAGCATGTTTCATCCCGTCGGCTCGCTACCGCCGGCCACGTACTGGCGGCGGCGCTTCGTGCTGCTTGGCGCCCTCATCGTGCTGATCGCCGTCACGGCGTGGGTGCTGCGCCCGGGCGGCGGCGGCAAGCCCAGCGCCGCGACCAGCACGGGCCCTCAGCAATCGACGCCCACCGCGCCGGCAACCGCCTCGTCGAGCAGCCCGGCGGCGACGCAGTCCAGCAGCGGGTCGGCCACCACGTCCTCGTCCAGTTCGAGCAAGACGGCGGCCCGGTGCGACGCGGCCAAGCTGAAGATCGCCGCCGTCGCCGGGAAGTCGAGCTACCCGGTCGGGGCCACTCCGATGGTGCTGCTACAGGTGACCAACGTAGGCACGGCGCCGTGCGTGCAGGATCTGGCTGATCGCCAGGTGGAGCTGCGGGTCTACAACGGCGAGTCGCGGGTCTGGGGCAGCCACGACTGCGAGATTCAAGCGGGCGCGGACGATCGGACGCTGGCCGTCGGCCAGGCGGTTCGGGTGAGCATTGTCTGGTCCGGGCTGTCGTCACAGCCGCAGTGCGCCGGCACCCGGCAGCGTGTCGGTGCGGGTACGTACACGCTCTACGCCCTGCTCTCCGGCCATGAGGGGACCGCGGCGCAGTTCTCGATCAGCTGAGGGCTACGCAGCTGAGGGCTACGCAGCTGAGGGCTACGAGTAGCGGTCGATGATCGAGACCTCGGCCAGCCGCGAGATGGCCTCGCGCACCGCGCGGGCCCGGGTCTCGCCGATGCCGTCGACGACCTGCAGATCCTCGGCCGAGGCGGCGAGCAGCTTCTGCAGCCCGCCGAAGTGGTCGACTACCCGGTCCAGGATGGTGCCCGGCATGCGCGGCACCCGCGACAGCAGCCGGTGCCCGCGGGGGCTGACCGCGTTGTCCAGCCCCTCGGGGGTGCTGGGCAGCCCCATCGCGCGGGCGACCTGGGTGAGGTCGAGCAGGTCGGTGGCCGAGAGCTCCGAGAGCTCGCCGAGCACCTGCGCCGCGGTGCGGGCCCGGCGGCCGCTCGGCACGTAGTCGCGCGCGATCAGCTCGCGGTCGGCGTCGACTCCGGCCATCAGCTCCTCGAGCTGCAGGTCCAGCAGCCGTCCGTCGGTACCGAGCTCGACCACCTGCCCGGTGACCTCGTCGGCGATGCGGCGCACCATCTCCAGGCGCTGGGAGACGATCGCGGCGTCACGGACCGTGGCCAGATCCTCGATCTCCAGCGCGGACAGCGCGTTGGACACCTCGTCGAGGCGGGCCTTGTAGCGCTCCAGCGTCGCGATCGCCTGGTTGGCGCGCGACAGCAGCTCGCCGGTGCTCTGCAGGACGTACCGGCGGTCGATCATGTACAGGCTGATGATCCGCATCGACTGGGACACCGAGATCACCGGGAAGCCGGTCTGCAGGGCGACCCGCTGCGCGGTGCGGTGCCTGGTGCCGGACTCCTCCGTGGGGATCGCCGGGTCGGGCATGAGGTGGGTGGCGGCACGCACGATTCGGCTGCCGTCGCCGGCGAGGACCACGGCGCCGTCCATCTTGCACAGCTCGCGCAGCCGGGTGGCCGAGAACTCGACGTCCAGCGGGAACCCGCCGGTGCACAGCGTTTCGACGGTGTGGTCCCAGCCGATGACGATCAGCGCGCCGGTGTTGCCGCGCAGGATCCGCTCCAGCCCGTCGCGCAGCGAGGTGCCCGGCGCCACGGTGGCCAGCACGCTACGAAGCTGGTCCTCCCGCTCGGTCGTCGCCACGTCCGCCCCCCGTTGCATCTTTCAGGTCCGGATCAGTGTATGGGTGCCGAGCAGGACGCCGCCGTGGATTTCGACAGATAGCCGCATGAGAACGGACGTCATCCGGTGCCGCGGACCGGCCGCAGCGCCGCGCGGCGGGCCGACGGGGCATGGCTGCTCAGCCGGACCGCCGTCTCGATCGCCTGGCCGAGCGTGCTGACCGGCAGGATGCGGATGCCGCTGGCCGGCGGCAGCATGCCCTCCTCGCCGGCATGCGACGCCGGTACCAGCGCCGTCGTGAACCCCAGCCGCGCAGCCTCGGCGATGCGGCGGGCGATGCCCGGGACGCGGCGGACGTCGCCGGAAAGTGACACCTCGCCGATGGCGCACACGTCCGCCGGTACCGGCTGGTCACGAGCGGCCGAGGAGAGCGCGAGCAGGATGGCGAGATCGACGGCCGGCTCGTGGGCCGCGATGCCCCCGACGGTGGCCGCGTACACCTCGAAATCGGTCAGCTGGACGTCACCGTGCCGGGTCATGACGGCGATCAGCATCGCGACCCGCGACGAGTCGAGATCGCTGACCGCGCGGCGAGGGGATCCGCCGTTGCTCGCGCGGTTCACCAGCGCCTGCACCTCGGTGACGAGCGGGCGCTTGCCCTCCAGCGTGACCGTGACGCAGGTGCCGGAGACGGCGACCTCGCGGTCGGACAGGAACATCCCGGACGGGTCGGCCAGTCCGACGATGCCGTCCTCGCGCATCTCGAAGCACCCGACCTCGTCGGCGGCGCCGTAACGGTTCTTCGTCGCCCGGATCAGCCGCAGGGACGAGTGGCGGTCGCCCTCGAAGTGCAGCACGACGTCGACCAGGTGCTCGAGCACGCGGGGGCCGGCGATGCCGCCGTCCTTGGTTACGTGCCCGACGAGCACGGTGGCGATGCCCCGCTCCTTGGCCGTGGCGATCAAGGCGGCGGCGACGGCCCGGATCTGCGGCACGCCGCCGGCTGCTCCATCCACGGACTCCGTGCTGATCGTCTGCACAGAATCGACGACCAGCAGCCCCGGGCGGACCGCGTCGAGGTGGGTGAGGACGGCCCCGAGGTCGTTCTCCGCGGCCAGGAACAGCCGCGGGTGCACGCTGCCGGTGCGCTCGGCGCGCAGCCGCACCTGCGCCGGCGATTCCTCGCCGGTGACGATGAGGGCACGCTGCTGGCCGCTCGCCGCGAAGCGGTGCGCGACCTCCAGGAGCAGCGTGGACTTCCCGACGCCCGGCTCGCCCGCCAGCAGAACTACCGAGCCGGGGACGAGCCCCCCGCCGAGCACCCGGTCCAGCTCGCCCACGCCGGTGGGGCGGGCGCGCGCGTCGTCAGGATCCAGCTCACCGATCGGACGTGCTGCCCCGGCGACCGGCCCGGCCGCAACTGTGCGCCGCGGGGTGGCCCCAGCCTCGCCGATGGTGCCCCACGTCTGGCACTCCGGGCAGCGACCCACCCAGCGCAGCGACGTGGCACCGCACTCGGAGCAGCGGTAGGCGGGCTTGCGGTCGTTGCTCACCGCGCCAAGCTAGCGACCGGCTCCGACAGAAGCGGTCAGCCGGCGGTCGTGTCGGACGGGATGACCTCGCCGGATCCGGACGGCAGCGTGGTCAGCTGCACCGGAACCTGGACGGTCACCGAGCCGGCCTTCGCGAAGGTGAACGTGATCGGCACCGAGGTGCCGGGGAACAGCGCCTTGGTGAGGCCGGTCAGCTGGAACACGATGTTCTGCCCCGAGAGCCCGATCTGCACGCTGGATTCGGCGGGCACATCGAGGGAGGTGAGCTGTTTCACCGGCGACGAGCTCCCGGAGGCTGACGAGCTCCCGGAGGCGGACGAGCTCCCGGCGGCGGACGAGCTCCCCGAGGGGGAGGCGGACGGGGAGGTCGAAGCCGACGCCGAAGCAGAGGACGCCGAGCCGGAGGGCGAGCTGGACGAAGCGGACGAGGCGGACGAGCTAGGCGAAGCGAAGGCGGCCGCGTCGGCCGGGTTGGCGAACAGGTGGGCTCCGGACGCTGCCGGGGTGGTGATGCCGACCAGGGTGTCGGTGCTGGAGCCGGTGTTCACGATGACGAGCATGACCTCGGCGGTGTCGCCCGCCTTGTAGGACGTCGCGTTCGCCGGGGCCTTGATGGCCACGGCCTGCAGCTTGACGGCGCCTGCCGAGGCGCCGGCGCCGTCGATGGCGGGGATCTCCTCGGCCGTCTGTGCGTGCTTACCGGCGGCGCACGCGGAGGTCAGCAGCGCGAGGCACACGGCAACGAGTCCGATGCCGAGGCGGCGCTTGGTGGCCGGCAGTGCGTTCACGTCGACTCCTCGAAGGCTTCCACCGCAATTGCAACGACGGGTCCGGGCGCCGACCCGCAGTTGCGCGCGGCCATCGGCGACCGGCCCACAGCCTAGCGAGCGCGCCCGTGGCCCCTCGCTCCGGCTGCCGGGCCGCGCGAGCGTCCGGTGCCGCACCGAGTCGGGTGGGCGGGCGAATGATGTTGCAATACCGCACTATTCGAATGGAAGCCCGGATTTGTGACTGTGCCCCGTGTTATCCTTAGGGAAGTGGAAAGGGGCTCGAACACATGACTTTCAAGGTCGGCGAGACCGTTGTTTATCCGCATCACGGGGCCGCGCTGATCGAGGCCATCGAGGAGCGACTCCTGCAGGGCGTGCAGAAGACGTATCTGCGTCTCAAGGTTGCGCAGGGTGATCTGACCGTCCTGGTACCGGCTGAGAATGCCGAGATCGTGGGCGTTCGCGACGTCGTCGGTCAGGAGGGCCTCGACCGGGTCTTCGAAGTACTGCGCGCACCGCACACCGAGGAGCCCACGAACTGGTCGCGCCGGTACAAGGCGAATGGCGAGAAGCTGGCGTCCGGCGATGTCAACAAGGTGGCCGAGGTCGTCCGCGATCTGTGGCGCCGCGACCGCGACCGTGGCCTGTCGGCCGGCGAGAAGCGAATGCTGGCCAAGGCGCGGCAGATCCTCGTCAGCGAGCTCGCCCTCGCCGAGGGCACCAACGAGGACAAGGCCGAGATCGTGCTCGACGAGGTGCTCGCCGAAGCCGTGGCCTGAGCGAGGAAACGTCACGAATGGCGGCGTACGGTCCCCGGACCGTCGCCGCCATTCTTGTTGCCGCGGGTGACGGCCGGCGCCTCGGCGCCGACGTCCCCAAGGCGTTCGTCCAGATCGCCGACCGCACCCTCCTGGAGCACGCGGTGGCCCGGTTCGCCGAGCACCCCGCGGTACGGGACGTGATCGTCGCGGCACCAGCGGCGCTCGTCGATTCCGCCGCCGCCCTCGTGCCGGAGGCGCAGGTCGTGGCCGGGGGGCACACCCGGCAGCTGTCCGTGGCCGCCGCCCTGGCCGCGCTTGCCGACGACGTCGATACGGTGCTCGTGCATGACGTAGCCCGGCCGTTCGTGCCGGTCGAGGTCATCTCACGGGTGATCGACGCGCTCGCGCAGCCGGGGCTGGGGGGCGCCATCCCGATCCTGCCCGTCACGGACACCATCCGCCGCGCCGACCCGGCCACCGGCGACCTGGTGGAGACGCTGGACCGCTCCACCCTCGTCGCCGTGCAGACGCCGCAGGGCTTTCCACGCGCCGTGCTCGTGGAGGCGCACGCCCGGGCGAGGGGGGTGGATGCCGGCGACGACGCCGCCCTCGTCGAGGCGATCGGGGGCCGCGTGGCCGCAGTGCGGGGCGACGAGCAGTCCTTCAAGATCACCCATCCGTGGGATCTCGTCCTCGCCGACGCGGTGGCCACGTGATCCGGACCGGTATCGGGGTCGATGTCCATCCGATCGAAGCCGGGCGGCCGTGCTGGGTGGCCGGGCTGCTGTGGGAAGGCGTCGACGGCTGTGCCGGCCACTCCGACGGCGACGTCGCCGCCCACGCCGCCTGCGACGCGCTGCTGTCGGCTGCCGGCCTCGGCGACCTCGGCGCCGTCTTCGGTACGGACGAGCCGCAGTGGGCCGGCGCGTCGGGCGCGGCACTGCTCCAGGAGGTGGCGCGGCTGGTCGGTGCGGCCGGATGGAGCGTCGGCAACGTCGCCGTGCAGGTGATCGGCAACGCCCCGAAGCTCGGGGCCCGCCGCGCCGAGGCGGAGGCGGTGCTCGCTGCGG
>JAVHVL010000493.1:0-4237 GCA_032160565.1 Pseudonocardiales bacterium
ACGGGCTCGGCCAGTAGCGCGTAGGCCAGCCGCGGCGACTTCATCGCGCGACCGGCGAACGTCTCGATGAACGCCGCGATCTGCTCCGTGACGCCGGACTCGGCGGCGACCGCTGCGGCGACGGCGGCGACCTCACGGCTGACGACGGTCCGGAAGACCTCCGCGCTCAGCGCCGTCTTGCCGTCGAAGTGGCGGTAGACCGTGCCGGCCGCGACGCCCGCCCGCGCCGCCACGGTCGCGACGGCGCAGCCGGCGTAGCCCTGCTCGGCGAGCAGGGCGACCGCGGCGTCGAGAATGGCCAGGCGCTGCTCGTCCAGCCGGGCCTGGATCGCCGGCGTGCGTCGGTACGGCACGTAAGCAGTGAAACACCGATTCACTTCTTCGGCAAGGCAGTGCGCCGCGCGGGTCTACGTTGCGCAGGCGCGGCAGGTACCGAACAGCTCGACGGTGTGATCGACGTCGGTGTAGCCGTGCTGGGCGGCGATCGCCGAGGCCCATTTCTCGATGGCCGGCCCTTCGATCTCCTCGGCGCGTCCGCAGGAGCGGCAGACGAGGTGGTGATGGTGACGATCGGGGGTCTGGCCGCAGTACCGGTAGGTGGTCTCCCCCTCCGGCGTGTGGATCACGTCCACCAGGCCGTCATCGGCCAGCGCCTGCAGGTGGCGGTAGACCGTCGACAACCCGACGTTCGCCCCCTCGCTGCGCAGCGCGGCGTACACGTCCTGGGCACTGCGGAAACCGCTCGCGGCGCACAGTGCATCCTTCACCGCGCCACCCTGCCGGGTCACTCGCTGCCTGGTCGCCGCCATGCCCCGAGCTTACCGGGAATCATTCTCAAACCGCAGAGCTAACGCGGCGATCAGGCGTATTCGGTCACCGGTGGGCAGGCGCACATCAGGTTCCGGTCGCCGTACGCGCCGTCGATGCGCCGCACGGGCGGCCAGTACTTGGCGGCCGGGTCGACGCCGGGCGGGAAGGCCGCCTCGGCCCGCGTGTACGAGTGCTCCCACGGCCCGGTGACCGACGCGGCCGTGTGTGGAGCGTTCGCCAGCGGGTTGTCGCCACCGGGCCACTCCCCCGCCGCCACCCGGTCGATCTCGTCCTTGATCGACGTCATGGCCTCGACGAACCGGTCCAGCTCGTGGCGATCCTCGGACTCGGTCGGCTCGACCATCAGCGTCCCCGCGACCGGGAAGGACATCGTCGGCGCGTGGAACCCGTAGTCGATGAGGCGCTTGGCGACGTCGTCCACGGTCACGCCGCTGACGCGGGTGATCTCGCGAAGATCGAGGATGCACTCGTGCGCGACCAGGCCGTTGCCGCCGGTGTAGAGCACGGGAAAGCGCTCCTCCAGCCGCTTGGCGACGTAGTTCGCCGACAGGATCGCCGCCGCCGTGGCAGCCGTGAGCCCGTCGCCGCCCATCATCCGGATGTAGGCCCAGGTGATCGGCAGGATCGATGCCGACCCCCACGGCGCGGACGCGATCGCCCCACTGCCGGTGGCTGGGCCGGCGAGGGGCTGCAGCGGGTGGTTGGGCAGGTACGGCGCGAGGTGCTCGCGCACGCCGATGGGTCCGACGCCCGGCCCGCCACCGCCGTGCGGGATGCAGAAGGTCTTGTGCAGGTTCAGGTGCGAGACGTCGGCCCCGAACTTGCCCGGCCGGGCCAGGCCGACCATCGCGTTGAGGTTGGCGCCGTCGACGTAGACCTGTCCCCCAGCATCGTGGACGAGGGCGCACACCTCGCCGATGTGCTCCTCGAAGACGCCGTGCGTGGACGGGTAGGTGACCATCACCGCGGCGAGGGCGCCCGCGTGCTCGGCGATCTTCGCGCGCAGGTCGTCGAGGTCGATCTCGCCCTGTTCACCGCTGGTCTTGACCACGACGACGCGCATGCCGGCCATGACCGCGCTGGCGGCGTTCGTGCCATGAGCGCTGGCCGGGATGAGGCAGACGTCGCGGTCGCCGGCGCCGTTGGCCAGGTGGAAGTCCCGGATCGCGAGCAGGCCGGCGAACTCGCCCTGCGAGCCGGCGTTGGGCTGCAGCGAGATCGCGTCGTAGCCGGTGATCTCGGCCAGCCAGGTCTGCAGGTCGGCGAACAGCTGCGTGTATCCCGCGAACTGGTCGGCCGGCGCGAACGGGTGCATGTTCGCGAAACAGGGATTGGTCACCGGCTCCATCTCGGTCGTGGCGTTGAGCTTCATCGTGCAGGAGCCGAGCGGGATCATCCCGCGGTCGAGCGCGTAGTCGCGGTCGGCGAGACGGCGCAGGTAGCGCAGCATCGACGTCTCGGAGTGGTGCGCGGCGAATACCGGGTGAGTGAGGAACTCGGAGCTGCGCGGGTAGGCGACCTGGGCATCACTGTCCAGCCGCTCGACGTCCGGGACCGTCAGATCGGTACCGAAGGCGCCCCAGACGGCCGCGAGGTGCTCACGCCGGGTCGCCTCGTCGCAGGCGATCCCGACCGTTTCCGCGTCGACCAGCCGCAGGTTGACGCCGGCCAGCCGCGCCGCGGTGACGACGTCCAGCGCCCGGCCGGGGACCCGAGCCGTGATCGTGTCGAAGAACGGTGCGTCCAGCACCTCAACACCCGCCTCGCGCAGCCCGGCGGCGAGGATGGCCGCGTAGCGATGCACGCGCCGCGCGATGTCCCGTAGCCCCTCCGGCCCGTGGTAGACGGCGTACATGCTGGCGATGACGGCAAGTAGCACCTGGGCGGTGCAGATGTTGCTGGTCGCCTTTTCCCGGCGGATGTGCTGCTCGCGCGTCTGCAGCGCAAGCCGGTAGGCGGGTGCCCCGTCGGCGTCCACGGACACCCCGACCAGCCGCCCGGGCAGCTGCCGCTCCAGCCCGGCACGGATGGCGAGGTAGCCCGCGTGCGGACCGCCGAAGCCGAGCGGCACACCGAAGCGCTGGGTGGTGCCGACCGCGATGTCGGCGCCCACCTCGCCCGGCGGGGTGAGCAGCGTGAGGGCCAGGAGGTCCGCCGCCACGACGACGAGCGCGCCACGATCGTGGGCGGCCTCGACAACGGGGCGCAGGTCGCGCACCGCTCCGGAGGCGCCGGGGTATTGCGCGAGGACGCCGAACAGCGCGCCGTCCGGCAGTGGTTGATCGAGGTCGTGCACGACGACGTCGAGCCCCAGCGGGATGGCGCGGGTTCGGATGACGTCCAGCGTCTGTGGCAGCACATCGGCGTCGACGACGAACCTGTCGCCCTTGCGCGCGGCGCGGTGGGCCAGCGCCATCCCCTCGGCGGCGGCGGTCCCCTCGTCAAGCATCGATGCGCCGGCGATCGGCAGTCCGGTGAGGTCCTCGACCATCGTCTGGAAGTTGATGAGCGCCTCCAGACGCCCCTGGCTGATCTCCGGCTGGTAGGGCGTGTACGCCGTGTACCAGGCGGGGTTCTCGAGCACGTTGCGGCGGATGACCGCGGGCGTGATCGTGTCGTAGTACCCGAGCCCGATCATCGACGTGAGCACCTCGTTGCGGTCGGCCAGGGCCCGCAGCTCGGCCGCGGCCTCGGCCTCAGTGGCCGCCTTCGGCAGCGCCAGCGCGAGCTTCTCGCGGATGCCGGCCGGGATCGCGTCGGCGAGCAGATCCTCCATCGACGCGTAGCCGACGGCCTCCAGCATCGCCTGCTGGTCCTCGATCGATGTGATCCCGATGTGCCGGGCGGCGAAGGGGGCGCCCTGCTCGAGTTCGGTAAGCGGGCGAGGCGTCATGTGGAGGCCCTTTCGGGGAGCGAGTCACGTACCGTTCGGTACGCACGTTCCCCCTCTGTCGGACGGCATCCTCCAGAGTGGCCCAACCCGTGTGGTTCTTTTGCCTGAGAGGTTCCGGGGAGGTTGCCCCTTCGGCGCTGCCGCCGGTCTGCCGCGACAGGCTCTCCCACACGAGGTGAACAGCCAGCTTCGACGGTACCAGCCCGGCGCGGTCAGGCTGAGGCGGAGCGCTGCTGGCGGCGCTTGGCCAGCTCGTCGCTGGCGTGGCCGGCCGGCAGCTCATCCAGCTCGCCGCCGTCGGCCCGCTCGCCGGGGATGGAGGCGAGGGAGCCCACGAGCTCGCGCAGCGCACCGCTGACCGCGATGCCGAACACGCCTTGCCCGCCACGCAGCAGGTCCACGACCTCCTCCGAGGAGGTGCACTCGTAGACCGTGGTGCCGTCGGACAGCAGCGTGATGCGGGCGAGGTCGTCGACGCCGCGTGCCCGGAGAGCGTCGACCGCCGTGCGGATG
>JAVHVL010000514.1:0-4029 GCA_032160565.1 Pseudonocardiales bacterium
GTTCCTGGCGGAGGACATCGGCGGGCCGGGCGCGTCGATCAGCAACAGCGACCCGAACGCGTCAGCCTCCGCAAAGGCGCCCGGCTCCTACATCTACAAGTTCGTCCCGGCCGACAAGACCGACCTGACCAAGGGCGGCACGCTCTACGCGCTGCGGGTCAACATCACGCCGACCAGCACCGGCGCCTTCGCGACCCACGGTGGTGGCCCGGGTGCGGGTGGTCCGCCGCTGGTCTACCCGGCGTGCACCGGAAACGGCGGCGGCGGCGCCGCAACCGGTACCGCGGCCACGTGCGATGCCTGGGCGGATGACCAGCTCGCCCTCCACACGCCCGGCACTGCGTACTCGGCTGACTGGGTCCAGGTCCACACGACGACCAACCCGGTTACGGACCCGGTGTTCAACGCGAACGCGCTCGCGCGCGCAACGAACGCCACGCCGTTCAAGCGGCCGGAGAACCTGGCATTCCTGCCGGGGACGAACTTCCGGTCGTTCGTGTTCACGCCCACGGGCGACACGACCAATACCGCCAACAGCGTTCCGGGCCTGGCGGCGCGCGGGGCATGGGGCTCGCTGATCCGCGTGGACCTCGCGCCGGACAAGGCCACCGGTACGGTCTCCCTACTGGCGCTGGGCGACGCGGTGCACAACTCGTTCGACAACATCACGGCGGCGGACACGTACACGCTGCTCGTCGGCGAGGACCGGGGCGACACGCTGCACCAGCAGCTGAACACGCTCGACTCGGTGTGGTCTGTCGACACCGAGACGGCCGGGTTCAAGCGGCTGATCGCGGAGGGACGCGATCCCTCGGCCACCGCCGACGCGCCGCTGGTCGGCACGCAGGTGGGGCCCGTCGGCAGTCAGACGGCGTTCCAGAACGACGGCGACAACGAGACCACCGGGGTCTTCGTCTCCGACGGCTCGATCGACCCGACCCGCATCCTCGGCTGGGCTGACCCGCAGTGGGGCACCCATGGGCGGGCCTTCTGGAGCCAGCAGCACGGCGACAACGTGCTTTACGAGCTCACGAAGGATCCCGTCCCCGGTCCCCAGGGACCCCCGGGGCCGGCCGGCAACCCGGGCTCGAAGGGCGACAGCGGCGCTCCGGGTCAGAACGGCAGCACCGGCACGCAGGGTTCGCAGGGTCCCGCAGGCGCAAACGGCCCCGCGGGCCTGAACGGCCCGCAGGGCAACACCGGCCGGCCCGGACGCACCCCGAGGATCAGCTGCAAGCTGGTCGGCCAGACCAAGATCACCTGCAAGGACGTGTCCGGAAGCCGCAGCTCACGAGCCTCGCTCGTGCGCGGCGGCCGCGTTTACGCCTCCGGCACCTCACGCAGGCTGACCGCCCGGCATTCGCTCCGCCGCGGTCGCTACACGCTGGTCGTCGGGTCGGGCAACCGGGCCGTACGGCTGGCGACAACTCTCCGGTAGCTGGAGAGACTCCCGGCCCCGCGAGGGGCGCGCGGCCGGCGAGCCGCGCGCCCCTCAAGGCGGCCCCCGGCAGCCGTCAAATAGACTGGCCCGCGCTTTGCCGCAGCACGACGTACTCGTCATAGGAGCCGGACTCGCGGGCCAGCGCGCAGCGCTCGCCGCCGCCGAGCAGGGCGTATCGGTGGGGATCCTGTCCAAGGTCCACCCCGTCCGCTCGCATTCCAACGCGGCACAGGGCGGGATCAACGCGGCCCTGAATCCCGAGGATTCCTGGGAATCCCACGCCTACGACACGGTCAAGGGCTCCGACTACCTGGGCGACCAGGACGCGATCGAGGTCATGTGCCGCGAGGCGCCGGAGGAGATCCTCCACCTCGAGCACCTGGGGGTGACCTTCCACCGCAACCAGGAGGGCAAGCTCGGCACCCGGGCGTTCGGCGGCGCCTCGGCAGCCCGCACCTACTACGTCGCCGACATCACCGGCCAGGCGATCCTGCACGTGCTCTACGAGCAGCTGATGAAGTACAGCGAGCAGGTCGACCGCTACGAGGAGTACTTCACCACCAAGCTCCTGCGGGCCGAGGACGGTCAGATCTCCGGCTGCGTGGCGCGCAACATGCGCGACGGCACGATGGAGCTGTTCGCCGCGAAGACGGTCATCCTCGCGCTCGGCGGCAACGGCCAGGTCTTCAACCCGACGACGAACGCCCTGATCTGCACCGGCGACGGGCACGCGCTGGCGTACCAGATCGGCGCGCCGCTGATGGACATGGAGATGGTCCAGTACCACCCGACCACGCTCCAGGGGAACGGCCTCCTGATCACCGAGGGCGCGCGCGGCGAGGGCGCCCACCTCTACAACGCCCTGGGCGAGCGCTTCATGGAGAAGTACGCGCCGAACAAGATGGAGCTCGCCTCGCGCGACGTCGTCTCCCGCGCCGAGCAGACCGAGATCAACGAAGGCCGCGGCTTCCCCGACGGGACTGTCGCCCTGGACATCACGGTCGTGCCGCGCAAGCGAATCCACGAGGCGCTTCGCGAGATCGTCAACGTCGGCCGCGACTTCGCGGGCGTCGACATCACCCGCGAGCCGATCCACATCAAGCCGGGTAACCACTACATCATGGGCGGCGTCAAGACCGACATCAACGGCCTGACGAACATCCCGGGCCTCTATGCGGCCGGCGAGGTTGCCTGCGTCTCGGTCCACGGCGGCAACCGCCTGGGCGCGAACTCGCTGCTCGACACGCTCATTTTCGGCCGCCGCTCCGGCGTGCACGCCGCGAACGTGGCGCGCTCGATCGCACAGCCCGGGACCTCGTGGTCGAGCGTCGAGGACGAGCAGCGCCGCATTCAGGCCATCGTCGACCGCCCCAAGGACGGCCGCCGCGTGTCCGAGATCAAGGCCGAGCTGGGCGCGACGATGGACAAGCACGTCGCCGTTTTCCGCGAAGAGACCGGCCTGCAGCTGGCGCTGGAAGTGGTTCAAAGCCTCCAGGAAGAGGCGGAGAACGTCTGGGTGGACGACAAGGGCAACGTCTTCAACCAGGACCTGCTGGGCGCGCTCGAGCTGGGATTCATGCTCGACAACGCGGAGGCGATCGTCCTCGGCGCGATCGAGCGCAAGGAGAGCCGCGGAGCGCAGTTCCGCACCGACTACCCCGAGCGCAACGACGACGAGTGGCTCAAGCACATCGTCGTGACCCGCCAAGATGATGGGACCCCCGTCATCACGTACGCACCGGTCACCATCACCAAGTGGCAGCCGGAGGAAAGGCGGTATTGAGGTCCAGCCATGGGTAACTACGCGCTCAAGCTCTACCGCTTCAACCCCGAGTCCGGCGAGCCCGCCTACTGGGAGAACTACGACGTCGAGCTGCCCGAGCACATGTCGGTGCTCGACGGCATCCTCCAGGCACGCGCCAAGCAGGATGGCTCGATCGGGATCCGCTGTTCGTGTCAGGCCGCCATCTGCGGCTCGTGCGCGGTGCGCATCAACGGCAAGACGCGGCTGGCCTGCAACACCAAGATCGGCAGCGCCGCCGAGGAGGCCCAGCACCGCAACGGCCTCGACGAGATCGTCGTCGAGCCGATGGCCAACTACCCGGTCATCAAGGACCTCATCGTCGACATGGACGCGGTTCACTGGAAGAAGGTCCAGCGAGTAGTCCCGTGGCTGCTGCCCGAGGGCCCGCCCCCGGAGCGCGAGTACATCGTCCCCGCGGAGTCGATGATCGACGTGACGCAGGCGATGGCCTGCATCCAGTGCGGCGCCTGCGTGGGCGCCTGTCTGTCGCTCGAGGTCGACCCGGAGTTCGTCGGGCCCGCGGCGCTCGCGAAGGCCTACCGCTTCGTCGGCGACCCGCGCGACGGCGCCACCGAGGAGCGCCTGCAGGACCTGGCCGAGGACCCGCACGGGATCTTCGACTGCACGCACTGCTTCCAGTGCATCGAGGTCTGCCCGAAGGACGTCGCGCCGATGTCGCAGATCATGCGCCTGCGGCGGCGCGCGACCCAGGACTTCCACATCAAGGACGGCAACAACGGCTACGGCCACGAGAAGGCGTTCACCGACCTGGTCGAGACCTACG
>JAVHVL010000552.1:0-3023 GCA_032160565.1 Pseudonocardiales bacterium
GAGGTCTGCCATCCGGTGCTTGAGCGCCTGGAAGCTGCCGATGGGGCGGCCGAACTGCACGCGCACCTTCGCGTACTCGACGGTCAGCTCCAGGATCCGGCTCGCGGCGCCGACCTGTTCGGCCGACAGGGCGACGCAGGCAGCGTCACGCGCGGCACGCAGCGCCGCGGTGGCGTCACCGCCGCCGATGCGCCGGCCGGGGGCCGCGTCGAAGCTCACCGTTGCCAAGCGCCGGGTGGGGTCCATCGCCTTGGTCCGGTTGCGCGTCACGCCGGGTCGCGTGGGCTCCACCTCGAACGCCGCGATGCCGTCGCCCTCGCGCGCAACGACCAGCAGCACATCGGCGAGGTCCCCGTCGAGCACGTAGTGGGCGCTGCCGGTCAGGGTGCGGTCGGCCGCGACAACGGCGGCGCCGGCCGGGTCCCAGTGGCCGTCGGGGCCGGTCCAGCAGACCGCCGCGATGCCCCCGTCGGCGATGCCGGGCAGCAGCCGCTCGCAGGCCTCGCCTTCGTCAAGGGCCAGCAGGAGCTGGGCGGCGAGTACGCCGGAGCCGAGCAGTGGCGTCGGCGTCAACGTGCGGCCGAGCTCCTCCAGGACTAGGTGGGTCTCCAGCAGGCCGGCGCCCGCCCCACCGAACTTCTCGGGGATGGCGAGGGCTGCGACGCCGATCTGCTCGCAGAGCACGCCCCAGAGCTGCTCGTCGTAGCCGCGTTCGGAGACCATGGCGGCGCGGACGGCCGCGCTGCCGGACCGCTTCGCGAGCAGGGTGCGCACCGCATCGCGCAGCCCGGCCTGCTCCTCCGCAGAGTCGCTCATCGCCGTCCTCGCTTCGCTGCGGGCGGCGACGAGGCTCCAGGCACGCTGTGCCCATTTGTTCGCTCGCTGCGCTCGCTCATTGCAGCGCCGCCAGGACGCGGGCGCGGTGCACCGGTTGGGTACCCCAGGCCGAGACCAGGGCGCGCACCTTGGTCAGCCACAGCGCCAGGTCGTACTCGGCGGTATAACCGATCGCGCCGTGCACCTGCAGGGACGCACGCGAGGCGCGGTAAGCGGCGTCGGTGCACGCCACCTTCGCTGCCGATACGTCGCGCGACAGCGTGGCGGTGCTGTCGACCAGCGCGAGAGCGGCGCCGTAGAGCAGCGGACGGGCCAGCTCCAGCCCGACCATCGCGTCGGCGAGCTGGTGCTTCACCGCCTGGAAGCTGCCGATGGGGCGGCCGAACTGCACCCGTTGCCGCGCGTACGTCCGGGCCTTGTCCAGCAGCGCCTCGCCCGCGCCGAGGATCTGGGCAGCGGTGGCCAGCGCACCGAGCTCGAAGGCTCGAACGGCATCGACCCCCTCGGCGATCACCGTGCCTGGAGTCAGCACCGCGAGCCGCCGCGCCCGGTCGACCGACGCCAACTCGCGCGAGACCGTCGCGGCGCGCAACGTCGACCCGTCGACGACGAAGACGTCGTCGGCGGCCCCGGCGTCGAGCGCGAACGGCGTGTGCGGCGCAAGCGCGACGGTGGCGAGAGCTTCGCCGGAAGCCAGCGCCGCCAACCGCGACTGCGACGGCGTTCCGGCAAGCAGCGCCGGAAGGACGGCGACCGACTCGACGTACGGCCCCGGCACCGCGGCGCGGCCGAGCTCCTCGAAGCCGATGACCAGATCCACCGGGCTCGCGCCGACGCCGCCGAGCGCTTCCGGTACGCCGAGAGCCGTCACCCCGGCCTCGGCCAGCCGCGTCCAGAGCTTGCGCCCCGGGCCGAAGTCGCCGCGCGCCCAGGCACGCCCGACCGCCGGCACGTCCGATGCCGCCAGCAGATCGCGCAGGCTGCCGGCGAAGTCGCGCTGTTCGGGGGACGGCGCGAACCTCATCGCTCGCCCTCCGCTGTCGGCGGGCTCATCGCTCGCCCTCTGCTGTCCGCGGGCTCACCGCTCGCCTCGAGGAAGTCCCAGCAAGCGCTCCGCCACGACGTTGCGCTGGATCTCGTTGGTGCCGGCGTAGATGGGGCCGGACAGCGAGAACAGGTAGCCGTCCATCCAGTTGCCGGCGAGCTCACCGCGCGGGCCGAGCAGGTCGAGCGCCGTCTCGTGCAGCGATACGTCCAGCTGCGACCAGAACAGCTTGCCGATGCTGGATTCCGCCCCAAGTTCTCCGCCGTCCGCCAGGCGCGTGACGGTGCCGAAGGTGTGCAGCTGGTATGCCCGCGCGCCGATCCACGCGTCGGCCACCCGGTCGCCGAGCGCGGTGTCCGACGGGTCGCCCGCGTCGTGCCACAGCTGCACGAGCCGGCGCGCGGACGCGAGGTACCGCCCCGGGCTGCGCAGCGAGAGCCCCCGCTCGTTGCTGGTCGTGCTCATAGCGACCCGCCAGCCGTCACCTACGCCCCCGAGCACGTCCGCGTCGGGGACGAAGACGTTGTCGAGGAAGATCTCCGCGAAGCCAGGCTCACCGTCCAGCTGCGGGATGCCCCGCACGGTGACGCCGTCGGCGCGCAGGTCGAACAGGAAGTACGTCAGCCCCCGATGCCGGTCCGCCTCCTGATCGGAGCGGAACAGCCCGAAGCCGCGGTCTGCGTACGTGGCGCGCGTGCTCCACGTCTTCTGCCCGGACAGCAGCCATCCGCCGTCGGTGCGGAGCGCGCGGCTACGGATGCCGGCCAGATCGCTGCCCGCCTCGGGCTCGGACCACGCCTGCGCCCAGATCTCGTCGGCACGAGCCATCGGCGGCATCAGCCGCGCCAGCTGCTCCGGCGTCCCGTGCGCGAACAGCGTGGGCGCGAGCAGGAAGATTCCGTTCTGACTGACCCGCAGCGGCGCGCCCGCGGCGAAGTACTCCTCCTCGAAGATCACCCACTGCAGCAGCGAGGCGTCGCGGCCGCCGAGCTCACTCGGCCAGGACACCACCGACAGCCGGGCGTCGGCGAGGATGTGCTCCCACTCGCGGTGCGCCGCGAAACCCTCCGGCGTGTCCATGGACGGCAACCACTGGCGGTCGGGGTTATCCCCGCTTGCAGGGGAGTGCCCGGCCAGGAAG
>JAVHVL010000598.1:0-2693 GCA_032160565.1 Pseudonocardiales bacterium
CAGCGGGCAGATCGTCGAACAGCTCGCCACCCAGCTGAACATGTTAGTGGCACCGCCGCTGACGCCCTCCCAGCGCGCTGCGCTGAGTCACCTGCTGAGTGGCTCGGCGCTCACCGGTGGCATCGTCACGACGCAGACGGACGGTCAGTGGTACGTGAATCCGGTTCGCACCGGGCTGTCGGACGTGACGACGCTGCTGGCGCGGTTGCAGGGCAATGACCTGATCGAGCTGATCGGACTCATCAGGGAGTTCGGCGGCAACTGACGGACCGTAGTCTGGGGTCGTGCCGGACCAAGCAGACACCCGCCGCGGCCTGGTCTTCGGGGCATCGGCGTACCTGCTGTGGGGGCTGTTCCCGCTGTACTGGCCGCTGCTCGAGCCGGCCAGCACGCTCGAGATGCTCGCCCAGCGGATGGTCTGGTCGCTGGTCGTCATGGCGATCCTGCTGCGTGTGTCGGGCGGGCTGTCCGGTGTGCACGCGGTGTTCGCCGACCGGCGGCAGCGGTTGTTCCTCATTGCCGCTGCCGTGGTGGTCACGATCAACTGGGGCACCTACATCTACGGCGTGAACACCCACCACGTCGTGGAGACGAGCCTGGGCTACTTCATCAATCCGCTGTTCACGATCCTGCTCGGCGTCCTGGTGCTCGGCGAGCGGCTGCGGCCGATGCAGTGGGCGGCGGTGGTGATCGGCTTCGTGGCCGTGCTCGTGATCGCCGTTGACTACGGGCACCCGCCGTGGATCGCGCTCATCCTCGCCACGTCGTTCGGCCTGTACGGGTTCTTCAAGAAGCAGGCGGCGGTGGGCGCCGTCGACTCGATGGCCGTGGAGACGAGCGTGCTGTTCGTGCCTGCGCTGGTCACGCTGATCGTGATCAACGCGCACGGCGACCTGGCGTTCGGGCGGCACGGTACGGCGAACACGCTGCTGCTGGCCGGCACCGGCGTGGTCACGATCGTCCCGCTGCTGCTGTTCGCGGCGAGCACGCGGCGCCTGCCGCTGAGCACCGTCGGACTGCTGCAGTACCTGGCGCCGGTGCTGCAGTTCGCGGTCGGCGTCGGAATCCGGCACGAGTCGCTGCCCGCGGCCGAGCTGGTGGGCTTCGCGCTGGTGTGGGTGGCGCTGATCGTGCTCACGGTCGACGGGGTGCGCTCGCAGCGCCGCTCGACGCCGCTGGGCGAAGCCGCCGAGGCCGCCGCCGTCTGACGCCGCGCCGGGGAGCAGTCGGCTGCTCGCCGGGATGTCGGGGGCGGACGGGCGCGGACGGCTGATCTTGCTCGGGCTGCCACGGTTGCGTCGTTGAAGACCATCAGCGGTGGGTTACGTCGCGTCGAGCTGATAGGCGATCGTGGTGCGGCAACCCCACCATCGCCTGTCGAACCGAGGAACGGCGAGTGCGGTCGGCAGCCCGGCCCCGGCAGCAGCCCGGCCCGGCGGCTGAGCGCACGTCCGGGCATCGCGGGGTTGATTCCGGCCGCCCGCCAGAACTACGCTCCGCCACACGGGCTCTGACTGCACGGCTTTCGAGGAGGCGGCATGTCACACGCGCAACGCACCGTCCAGATCGACCGGCCCATCACCGCGGTGTTCGCCTTCTTCGCCGACAGCGAGAACGACCCGCAATGGCGCGAGCACGTCAAGGAGATCCATCGGGTCGGGCCGATCGGCCCCGGGATGACGTACCGGCAGCAAATCGTCGGCCCCGGCGGCCGGGGCCTCCCCTCGGACTTCGAGGTGACCGCCTACGAACCCGACTCGCACCTGGCCTTCCGCGTCACGGCAGGGCCGGTCCGGCCGGTGGGCGATTACCGGTTCCGCGCCGTCGACGAAGGCACCGAAGTCACGATGTCGCTGGACGCGCCGCTGTCCGGCCTCAAGGGCAAGTTCATGTCGCGACCGGTGCAGAAGGCGATGGACTCCGAGGTGGCCTCGCTCGACAAGGCCAAGGCGGTGCTCGAAGCTCGACCGTGAGCGGGTCGGGCGAGCCCCGACGCGTCCGGTGAAGACCTTCAGGCCATCGGAAGAGGACCGTGACCGACGTGACGCCGACCGTGCCGCTGGTCAGGGAGTTCAGTGACCCGGACACGGCAAAGCTGCCGTGGGCCGAGGCAGTCCAGGTGCTGGTGTCGTCGGAGATGTTCTGGTTGTCGACGGTGCGCAGCGACGGCCGTCCGCACGTCGCGCCCCGCTACGCCTGCTGATCGCCGGGCGCACCCTGAGGTGGCCGCCCGAGATATCAGGGCGACGGCCAGGGTCAGTCCCGATGCCTCGAGCAGCGTCGACGCTCATGCTTGCGCTATCCGAACTACGACGCACTGAAGGTGAGCACGATGATGGAGTCGATTCACGAGACGTTCCGGCGCAACGGCCTGGTCCGGGTCAGGGACGGGCGCGTATTGGGCGGCGTGATCGCCGGGCTGGGGCGCCGCGTCGGCATCCAGCCGTGGCCTGCCCGGCTGCTGTTCTTGCTCGTGCTGATGCTGATCCCGGGTAGCCAGCTCCTGGTCTATCCGATCCTGTGGATCCTCATGCCTGAGGCGTCCGAGGCACCAGCCGCCGCGAACACCGCCTGGAAGACGCCCACTGCCTGACGGGCCGCTCGGCGACTGATCCCGACATGGTTCAGTCGCCGCGCAGTTCCGGTGCCCAGCGGTTCAGGTGCCGCGGCGGTTCAGCTGCCGCGCGGTTCAG
>JAVHVL010000601.1:0-3914 GCA_032160565.1 Pseudonocardiales bacterium
GCCGAGTGTCGCGTAGCCCGGGCGGCCGGCGTCCTGCACGGTGGCGAACGGCCCGGGGTGGCGTACGTCGATCACCCCTCGATCACCCGTCGATCACCCGTCGATCACCGCGGACGGAATCGGACCGTGGTGCCGGGCGTGAGCAGCGCCGGCGGGGTGCGGCTGGTGTCCCACAGCGGCGCGTCGGTGTGGCCGAGCAGGCGCCAGCCGCCGGGCGACGAGCGCGGGTAGACCCCGGTGTACTCCGCGGCGATGCCCACAGCCCCGGCCGGGACGGACGTGCGCGGCTCGGGCAGGCGCGGCACGTACAGCGCCGGATCGAGGCCGGTGAGGTACGCGAACCCGGGGGAGAAGCCGCAGAACGCCACGGTGTACGTCGCGTCGGCATGCCTGCGCACCACCTCCTCGCCGCTCAGCCGGAGGTCGTGGGCCACCGCATGGACATCCGCCCCGTCGTACCGCACGTCGATCTCGACGAGCGGTCCGGCGGACATGGGCCGCGGCGCGGCATCGGCGGAGCCGAGCGCCGTCCGGACCGCCTGGGCGGAGGTCAGCCCCGGGTCGAACTCGACGAGCAGCGTGCGGCTGGCCGGGACGGTGTTCAGCACGCCGGGCTCCGCGGCCACGGCGTCCCGCAGCGCGAGCACGGTGGGGTTGTCGTCCACCTCGGCGAGCAGTGCGCGATCGCCGTACGGCAGGAGCCTCATTCGGCGAACGGGGCGAGGGTGACGCCCGCCTGCTCCAGCGCGGCGCGCACGGCGCGGCCGAGCGTCACGGCGTCCGGGGTGTCTCCGTGCAGGCAGACCGAGGCCGCGGCCACGGTGAGCGTGGAACCGTCGATCGCCGCCACGCACTGCTCCGCGACGATCGCTACGGCACGCGCCGCGACTACCGCGGGGTCGGTGAGCACGGCGCCCGGCTGCTGGCGGGGGACGAGCCGGCCGGTGGGGAGGTAGGCGCGGTCGGCGAACGCCTCGGCGACGAAAGGCAGCCCGTGCGCCGCCGCCGCCTCGGCGAGTTGCGAGTCAGGCAGCCCGAGCAGTGGCAGCGACGCGTTGAAGGCCGCTACGGCGGCGCCCACCGCGCGGGCCTGGCCCGGATCGTCGGCGGCGGTGTTGTAGAGCGCGCCATGCGGCTTGACGTAGCGGACCCGCGTGCCCGCGGCGCGCGCGCAGGCGTCCAGGGCACCCAGCTGGTAGAGCACGTCGGCGCTCAGCTCGTCCGGCGCCATGTCGATGCGACGGCGCCCGAAGCCGGCCAGATCCCGGTAGCCGACCTGTGCCCCGATCGCGACCCCTCGCTCGGCCGCAGCCGCGCAGACGCGCCGCATCGTCAGCGGGTCGCCGGCATGGAAGCCGCAGGCGACGTTCGCGCTGGTGACGGTGTCGAGCAAGGCCTCGTCGTCGGTCAGGCGCCAGCGGCCGAACCCCTCGCCGAGATCGGCATTCAGGTCGATGCGCACGGTCGGCACGCTATCGCTGTTCCGGTTGGGCGGGGTGAAAGCGGCGGCGACGACGGAGTTGATCCTCTGGTCGGCTCGCGCTGTTCGAGTCGCCTGCCGCTCGGCCCGGGCTTGTGAGCGGCGGCGACGAGGGGCTCCACGACGCTGCAGCTCAGGTGTTCGGCTGTCTATGGAAAGTGTCCTTGACACTCGATAGGTGACAAGTTAGCTTTACAATGTGAAGAACGCGGTGCGGGAGCTGCGCACCGCCCGAGGGCTCTCGCAGAGCGATCTCGGCGCGGCGCTGCACGTTTCGCGGCAGACGATCAACGCGATCGAGACCGGCCGCTACCTCCCCTCCCTTCCGTTGGCGTTGCGCCTCGGTCGGTTCTTCTCGACCGCCGTCGAGCAGATGTTCCACCTCGAGGATGAACCGGGAGCGTCGTGAAGACGAAGACGATGACAGCACGACGATGGGCGACGACCGGGACGCTCGCCGTTCTCGGGGCGGCGGTAACACTCGCGACCTGGGCCGGCGGGGAGCCTTACCTGGCCGTCGTGTTGGGCGGGTTCTACCTGCTCTCATGTGGCGTGTCGTACCTGTGGTCGCGGGGCGGCGGAGACGTCGCCGCGCTCATTCGGCTCTCCGGTGACGAACGCCAACGCTTGATCGACCTCCGAGCGACCGCGGTCGCGGGATTGGCGACACTCGCGTTCTGCCTGGGCGGCGCCGTGATCAACCTTGCCCGAGGCGGTACCGGCAACCCATGGGCCCTGATCTGCGCCGTCGGTGGGCTGGCCTACGCCGTGGCGCTCGCGATCTTCCGTCGCAGGTAACACCAGGCAGAGAGGGAACCGCAGATGATCGAGTACAAGGTCCTGACCGAGCGGGATGGCCGCTTCTCCGGCAGTTTCGACCCGGAGGTCTTGGAGCGCGCCCTGAACAGCTATGCGGCGGAGGGCTGGCGGGTCGTGCAGAGCTTCCTCGCCGCAAGCCTGTGGAAAAGCAGCAAAGCAGAGATCGTCGTGATTCTGGAGCGCTCCCAAAGCTAGTAGCGGAGTTGCGGGGAGCGGCGGCTGGTTCCGCTTCCGCGTCGACTTCGATCACGGCTCAAGGTGTAGCCACAAGCGGCCCGGCACGACGCCATGAGCGCCGCACGGCAGGATGCACCCCATGACGACGCCGCACTCCACCTACGCGAGCGAGATCTACCTTCAGGGCATGGCCGGGCTGCGCCCAGCGATGGGCACCGACCCCTCAGCGCTGGAGGAGATCGCGCGGGAGCAGATGAAGCCCGAGCCGTTCTGGTACGTCGCCGGCGCCGCGGGATCGGGCGCGACGGCGCGGGCGAATCGGGAGGCGTTCGACCGCACGCGGATCGTGCCGCGGATGCTCACCGGCGCAACGTCCCGGGACCTGTCCACCACAGTCCTCGGCACGCCGATGCCCGCGCCGGTGATCACCGCTCCGGTCGGCGTCCAGTCGATCGTGCACCCCGACGGTGAGCTCGCCGTCGCCCGAGCCGCGGCGGAGCTCGGGCTGCCGATGATCCTGTCCACCGTCTCCTCGTTCCCGATCGAGGAGGTAGCCGCGGCGAGCGGCGCCGGGCACCGCTGGTTCCAGCTCTACTGGCCGAACGACGAGCAGGTCTGCCTGAGCTTCCTCGAGCGAGCCAAGGCATCCGCATTCACCGCGCTCGTCGTCACTTTGGACACCTGGCTGCTCGGTTGGCGTCCGCACGACCTCGACCATGCCTACCTGCCGTTCCTGACGGGTGAGGGGCTGGCGACGTACTTCACCGACCCGGCCTTCTGTGCGCCGCTGGCGGGCGCCCCGGCCGACGACCTGCCGGCCGCGCTGATGCGCTGGTTGCCGATCTTCACCGGCACCGACCACACGTGGGAGCAGGTGGCCTTCCTCCGCGAGCACTGGGACGGACCGATCGCCCTGAAGGGCCTCCAGCACGTCGAGGACGCACGGCGGGCCGTCGACGCCGGCGTCGAGGGGATCATCGTCTCCAACCACGGCGGCCGGCAGGTGGACGGTGCGATCGCCTCGCTCGACGCGCTCCCCGTCATTGCCGAGGAGGTCGGTGACCAGGTCGAGGTGTTGTTCGACTCCGGCATCCGCACCGGCGCCGACGTCGTGAAGGCACTCGCGCTCGGCGCCAGGGCGGTGCTCGTCGGCCGGCCGTGGGTGTACGGCCTGGCGATGGGCGGGCAGGACGGCGTGCGGCACGTGCTGCGCAGCCTGCTGGCCGACCTCGACCTCACCATGGCGCTGTCCGGTCATCGCAGCATCGCGGAGCTCGGCCCGGACGTGCTGCGGCCGGTCGCCCGGTGAGCCCGGCTGCGAGGATGGCCCGGTGAGCGATCGCCGGTCCGTAACCCTGCTCGGCTCGACGGGCTCGATCGGCACGCAGGCCATCGACGTCGTGGGGCGTGCGGCCGAGCGATTCAGCATCGATGCCAT
>JAVHVL010000621.1:0-8432 GCA_032160565.1 Pseudonocardiales bacterium
GACGACGCCCGGGACTTCTTCGCCCGTTACTACGCGCCGGCCAACGCCGTGCTCGCGGTCGGTGGCGACCTCGACGTCGACGAAACGCTCGCGCTGGTCGAGAAGCACTTCGGCCCGATCAAGCAGCGCCGTGCACCGAAGCGCCCCAGCTTCGCCGAGCCGCCGCTGACAGCCGAGCGCCGCGGCACGCATCACGACCCGCATGCGCCCATCCCGGCGGTGGCCGTCGGCTACCGCGTGCCCGACCCGGTCGGGCGCCTCGACGACCATCTCGCCAACGTGCTGCTCGCCGAGGTGCTGACCGACGGCGACGCCTCCCGCCTGCAGCAGCGGCTGGTGCAGCGCGACCATCTCGTCACGGATGTCGGCGCCTACATCGGCGAGTTCGGCGATCCGTTCGACGAGCGCGACCCCACAGCATTCACGATCACCGCCCACTACCCGGACGCCAGCTCCCTGGAGCGGATCCTGCGCGGCGTCGACGAGGAGCTGGCCCGCATCGCCGACGTCGGCCTCGAGCCCGGTGAGCTGGACCGCGTCCGTACCCGGCTGGCGAGCGTGCTGCTGCGGGAGCTGGACGCGGTCCTGTCCCGCACGCTGAACTTCGCGAAGTTCGAGCTGATCTACGGACGCGCCGAGATGGTGGCCGAGCTGCCCGGGCGGCTGGCAGCCATCGGCGAGGACGCGGTGCGCGCCGCCGCCGCGGCGTTGCGGCCGGACCGCAGAGCCGTCATCGAGCTCGTCGCGGGGGGTGGGCAGCGATGACCGTCCCCGCCCTCACCGCGCCGCGCCGCCCGAAGAAGCTGACCGTCGACGAACGCGTAATGCCCAACGGGCTGCGCGTGATCGTCGTGCGCAAGCCCGGCGTCCCGCTGGTCGAGCTGCGGCTGCGCGTGCCGTTCCAGTCGGCGCGCGCGCCGCATCCGGCCCAGGCGCAGCTGCTGTCCGACGCGATGCTCACCGGTGCCGGCTCCTACGACCGGTCCGGCCTGGCCGCGGCCGTACAGGCGCTGGGCGCCGACCTGTCCGTCGGCGTCGATGCCGACCGGCTGCTGATCGGCGGCAACGCGCTGGCAACGAGCCTGCCACGGCTGCTCGCCCTGCTCGGCACCGTCGTGAATGCGGCGACGTACCCCAATGGCGAGGTCGCCACCGAGCGCGAGCGGTTGGTCGAGAAGCTGTCCATCGCCCGGTCGCGCGCCGGCGTGATCGCCAGCGAGGCGCTGGCTCACCGGCTGTGGGGCGAGCACCCGTATGCCCGCGAGCTGCCGCACGCGGAGGCGGTCGCCGCCACGACGCCGGCGCAGCTGCGGAAGCTGCACGCCGACCGGGTTCGCCCGAACGGTGCTGTGCTCGTCCTGGTCGGCGACGTCTCGCCGAAGCGGGTGCTCGACCAGGTCGAGTCGGCGCTGTCGGAGTGGACGGGCGAGGCGGCGGCGCAGCGCGTCCCCGCGCTGCCGGACGTCCACACCGCGCCCCTGCTCGTCGTCGACCGCCCCGGCTCGGTGCAGTCGTCGGTGCGGATCGGCGGCAAGGCCCTGCCCCGGATGGACGACGGTTACCCCGCGCTGCAGCTGGCCAACCTGATCTTCGGCGGCTACTTCTCCTCGCGGTGGACGGAGAACATCCGCGAGGACAAGGGCTACACCTACGGCCCGCACAGCCGCATCGAGCACAACGTGCTCGGCTCCGCCCTGCTGCTGGACGTGGAGGTCGCGACGGAGGTCACCGCGCCGGCGCTGCTGGAGACCCGCTACGAGCTCGGCAAGATCGCGTCGCTTCCGGTGACCGAGGCCGAGGTGGACGCCGTGCGGCAGTACGCGATCGGCACGCTGGCGCTCTCGACCTCGACCCAGGCCGGCCTGGCCTCCACGCTGGCGGCACTCGCGGCCTTCGACCTCGGGCTGGACTGGATCGCCGAGCACCCGCGTCGGCTCAGCGCCGTCACCGTCGAGGAGGTCAGCGCCGCCGCGGCGGAGTTCTTCGCACCCGCGCGGCTCGTCGAGGTCGTCGTCGGTGACGCGGGCGTCGTCATCGCGCCCCTCGCGGCGCTCGGGCCGATCACCACCGATGCCTAGCGGCGGCCCGCTGCTCGCGCGCGCCGTCTACGACCGCGCGGCGCACCGGCGGGCCGACGAGGAATGGCTCGACGGGGCCTGGACGCGCGCGCGGGTGCTGGTCATCAGCCCCAAGTCAGCGACGCCGGCCGTCGCGCCGTCGCAGCTGGCGTTTCGCGCGGCGACCGACGTGCCGCAGGACGCGCCGCGGCGTTTCCTCGGGCTGGCCGACGACGTCCCGTACTTCGCGGTCACCGTCGAACGCGATGCGCTCGACGGCAGCGGCGACTGGCTGACCCTGCGCGATCTCGGTCCTGAGATGGACGACCTGCAGGCCGGCCTGCTCACGAGCGCGATCGCCCTCGAACAGTGGCATCAGCGGCACACGCACTGCCCGCTGTGCGGCGCCCCCACGGTCGAGACGAACAGCGGCTGGACCCGCACCTGCCCGAACGACGGCAGCCAGCACTTCCCGCGCACCGACCCCGCGGTGATCATGCTCGTGCACGACGGCGCCGACCGGGCGCTGCTGGGCCGCGGCGTCGACTGGGGGCCGGGGCGGTACTCGACGCTGGCCGGCTTCGTCGAGCCCGGCGAATCGCTGGAGTCCGCCGTGGCCCGCGAGGTGTACGAGGAGGTCGGCGTGCGGGTCACCGACATCCGGTACGTCGCCAGCCAGCCGTGGCCGTTCCCGTCCTCGCTCATGCTGGGCTTCACCGCCCGCCTCGACGGCGACCCGTCCATCCGGCTGGACCCCGTCGAGGTCGCCGAGGCGGGCTGGTTCACGCGCGAGGAGGTGCGGCGCGCCGCCGACTGGGTCGACACGGGCGCGGCGCCTGATCCGGAGGCGCGGCTGCGGGGAATCTCGCCCAAGCTGTCGATCTCGCGCTATCTGATCGACCTCTGGTCCGCGCGCGACGTTCCCGTGTAGCTCGCTGGTCAGGGCCGCCCTCGTCGACGGGTCGAGGCAGACTTGACGCATGGCACGGCACGCGATCAACCTCGACGAGCGCTTCGCGCGGTTCTCCGACACCTGGTCGCCCCAGGTCGTGGCCCGGCTGAACGACTACGAGATCAAGCTGGTCCGGCTCGACGGCGAGTTCGTCTGGCACACCCACGATGACACCGACGAGCTGTTCCTCGTCCCTCGACGGTGAACTCACGATCCAACTCCGCGACAGCGAAGGCGACAGTGACGGCGACGTCGTGGTCCGCCCCGGCGAGCTGTTCGTCGTGCCGCGCGGGGTCGAGCACTGCCCGACCACGACGGGCGAGGTGCGGGCGATGCTGATCGAACCGCGGGGCGTGGTGAACACCGGCGGCGCCGGCGGCTCGCGCACCGCCACCTTCGACGACTCGCTGGCCTGAGCCGAACCCGGTCAGGCACTGATCGCCGGGTGCGCCGGATCGTCGTAGCGGATCGCCACGTCGGCGATGTCGGCGGGGCGGACCTGCGCGTCGTAGCGATCCAGCGCTTCGAGTGTCCAGGCCGCGGCCGGCGCGGTACGTCGCCATCGCGCGGCCGGCGAGACCGTCAGGTGGATCGTCACGTCGAACGGCAGCGCGAGGCCGAGCAGCAGCTCGCCGGCCACCATCACGATCGTGCCGCCAGCCGCAGGGCGCGCGGGTTCGCGAGTGGCTCGGTCGGTTGCCGGGTCACGCAGCGACGGCAGGTACCGGCCGGAACCGCCGGCGCCGAGGGGATCGAGGACCTCGCGCCGCAGCGCGGCGGAATCCAGCCAGCCCAGGTAGGAGTCGACGTCCTCGCGCCCGTGCTCCAGCCGCAGCGACGCATCCCGCCAGAACGTCTCAGCGCGGATCGTGACGGCCGGGCGACCAAGCGCGCGCAGCGGTGCGACAAGTGCGTCCGCGAACGCGGCCGGTGCCACACACGCAGGACCGTCGATCGCCACGCGCAGCGCCACACCAGGTGGGGGTGCCGCATGCAGCAAACCGGCCACCAGGTCGGGCAGGGTGGCCGGGTCGGCGGGGCGGTACCGGCGGCTCATGGTGCCGGGTACCGCGGAATGCTCACGCGGCGAGCTGTGCCTTGACCTCGGCCAAGCTCGGGTTGGTCAGCGCCTGCCCGTCGGGGAAAACCACGGTGGGGACGGTCCGGTTGCCGCCGTTCACGCTCATCACGAGATCCGCGGCCGTGTCGTCCATCTCTATGTTGACCTCACGGAAGGTGATGCCCTCGCGCTGCAGGCCGCTCTTGAGCCGCACGCAATAGCCGCACCAGGTGGTGGTGTACATGGTCAACATCGAGCAGTTCCTCCGGTGAAGTGGGGCTGTTGCTAGATCCAACACGGCGCCTGCGAAAGGCATTCCACCCTCGGGCGGCGGCAGCGGGGGCCGCGCGGAACGTGTCGGACGCCGCTGGCAGGATCGGCCTGTGAGCGACGCCGATTCCGTACTCGCCGGGCTGGACCCGGAGCAGCGGGAGGCGGCGCTCGCGGTCCGTGGGCCGGTCTGCATCCTGGCCGGTGCCGGTACGGGCAAGACTCGGGCGATCACGCACCGCATCGCGTACGCGGTGCGCACGGGGGCGGTGCCGCCGGGGCAGCTGCTGGCGGTCACGTTCACAGCGCGCGCGGCCGGCGAGCTGCGCACTCGGCTGCGCGCCCTGGGCGGGCACGGTGTGCAGGCCCGCACGTTTCATGCGGCGGCACTGCGCCAGCTCAACTACTTCGCCCCGCGGATCCTCGGCGGCGGGATGCCCGCAGTGGCCGACAACCCGTTGCGAATGGTCGGCAACGCGGCGGCCAGGCTCCGGCTGCGAACCGACCGCGCCGAGCTGCGCGATCTCGCGTCGGAGATCGAGTGGGCCAAGGCGGTCCTCGCCACCCCCGCCGACTACGCCACGCGGGCGCGAGCTGCCGGCCGCGAGACGTCGACCACACCGGACACCGTCGCGAAGGTCTACGCCGAGTACGAGCAGACCAAGCTGCGCACCGGCCAGGTCGATTTCGCCGATCTGTTGCTGATCATGGCCGGCGCCATCGAGGAGTACCCGGACGTGGCCGAGGAGATCCGCTCGCGCTACCGGCACTTCGTGGTCGACGAGTACCAGGACGTCTCCCCGCTGCAGCAGCGGCTGCTCGACGCCTGGCTGGGCGGGCGCGAGGACCTCTGCGTCGTCGGCGACGCGAACCAGACGATCTACTCCTTCGCCGGCGCCACGCCCGAACACCTGCTGGGGTTCCGCCGCAGGTTCCCGGAGGCCGTCGTCGTCCGGCTCGAGCGCGACTACCGCTCCACGCCGCAGGTCGTCGAGCTGGCGAACAAGCTGGTGCGCGGCAACTCCGACAGCGTCAAGCTCACGCTGATAGGTCAGCGCGCCGAGGGCGCCGCGCCGACGTTCACGGAGTTCGACGACGAGCCGGCCGAGGCGGCCTCCGTCGCGGCGCGGTGCCGCGCGCTGATGGACGCCGGAACACCTGCGGCGGAGATCGCGGTGCTGGTCCGCATCAATGCGCAGTCCGAGGTGTACGAGCAGGCCCTCGCCGACGCTCACGTGCCGTACGTCCTCCGTGGCGGGGAGCGCTTCTTCGACCGGCCGGAGGTCCGCGAGGCGCGGCTGCTGCTTCGCGGTGCCGCACGCGCCGGCCAGACGGAGGAGAAGCTGCCCGACGCCGTCCGCTCGGTGCTGTCCAGCCTCAACTGGCACGCCGAATCGCCACCGGCGGGTGGCACCGCCCGCGAGCGATGGGAGTCGCTGACCGCGCTGGTGAACCTCGCCGACGACCTGATCGCCACGGTGCCCGACGCGCATCTGCAAGAGCTGGTCGCCGAACTCGACGCACGCGCCACGGCCCAGCACGCCCCGACCGTGCAGGGCGTCACGCTGGCCTCGCTGCACTCAGCCAAGGGGCTGGAGTGGGACGCGGTGTTCCTCGTCGGCCTCACGGACACCACCGTCCCGATCCAGCACGCCACCACTGACGCGCAGATCGCCGAGGAGCGCCGGCTGCTGTATGTCGGCATCACCCGCGCGCGTGAGCGGCTGGCGCTGAGCTGGGCGTTGGCGCGCAGCCCCGGTCAGCGCCGCGGCCGCCGCCCCAGCCGCTTCCTCGACGGGCTGCGCCCGCAGGAGCTGCGTGCGGCGGCGTCGCAGCCCAAGCGCAGGTCCGTCGCCCCCGAGGCCGCCGATGCGGAGCTGTTCGGCCGGCTCCGCGCCTGGCGCAAGGCGCAGTCCACCGCGCAGGGCGTTCCGCCCTACGTCGTGTTCAGCGACGCCACCCTCGTCGCCATCGCCGACGCCCGCCCGAGCAGCCGCGCCGCGCTGGCCGGGATATCCGGTGTCGGCCCGACCAAGCTGGACCGGTACGCCGACCCGGTGCTCGCCGTTCTCGGCGGTGCCGACCCTGATGACGTCCCCGCCGTCGAGGTGGGCTGACGCTCGCGCCTCAGTCGAACCCGCTGTCCCGGGCCGACTCGCCCCGCGGCACGACTGCGGTGACGGCCGCCGCGACGAGGATCAGCACTGCCGACGCCAGCAGCGCCGCGTGCAACCCGTTGCGGAACGCCGCCGTCGCCGCGTCCACCAGCGGCTTGATCAGCGGCGACGGATGCGCGAGGTCGACACCGGCTGCGCTGCCGCCGCCGGTCTCGAGCATGCGGATTAGGAAATCCTTGCCGGCCCCGCCGAGCCCGGACTCGATGAGTGTGTTGCCGAAGTCGGTGGTGATGTACGCGTTCACCAGCGCGCCGAGGGCCGCGACCCCGACGACCGCCCCGAGCTGGCGCGCGGTGTTGGTGGCCGAGGCCGCCATCCCGGAATGCGCGGCGGGTACGTGCCCGAGCACCGCCGCGGTGAGCGGCACCACCACCACCCCGAAACCGACGCCCGCCACCGCCAGCACCACGGCGAGCACACCGAAGGCCGGATCGGCGTCGAGGACCCGCCGCGTCAAGAGGATTCCCACGGCGCTCACCACGCAGCCGGTGATCATCGGGGCGCGCGAACCCAGGCGCGCCACCCAGCGGCCGGAGATCAACGAGCCGAGCACGATTGCGGCGGCCATCGGCGCGAACACGCCGGCCATCCGCCAGCCGGAGTACCCGACGACGAGATCGAGGTACAGCGCGGAGAAGAAGAAGATCGAGAAGACCCCGAAGTACACGGCGAATGCCACGAACAGCGCCGCACTCACGGCCGGCGCCTTCAGGTACCGCAACTCCAGCATGGGGCTGCGCACGCGGCGTTCGACGAGGATGAACAGGATCGCGGTCACTCCGCTGACGACGAACAGGCTGACGATCCACGGCGTGCCGTAGCCGTACTGCTCACCCGAGATGCCGGCGTAGATCACGCTGCCGAGCATCACCGCGCCGAGCAGGAAGCCGCCGACGTCCAACCGCCCGGACTGCGGGTCCGAGCTGTTCGGCACGAAGACCGCCGCAACCGCGAGCAGCACCGCACCCAGGGCGAGGTTGAACCAGAAGACCGTCCGCCAGTCACCGATCGCGACGAGCAACCCGCCGATCACCGGCCCCAGTGCCAACGACAGCCCGGAGACCGCCGCCCATGCGCCGAGCGCACGGGCCCGCTGCGCCCGGTCCGGATACAGCTGCCGGATCACCGAGAGGGTGCCGGGCTCGGACGCGGCCGCGCCGACGCCCATCACCGCGCGCCCACCGATCAGCGTGCTGACGTCTGGCGCGAGCGCGCACAGCACCGATCCGCCGCAGAAGATCACGATGCCGGCGAGCATCACCCACTTGCGGCCGAGGCGGTCACTCAACGACCCGGCGATGAGCATCAGGCTCGCGAAGACGAGCGAATACGCGTTGACCACCCACTGCAGTGGGATGACGCCCGCCCCGAGGTCGTACTGGATATTGCCGAGCGCGACGCTGACGATCGTCGTGTCGAGGAACGTCAGGAACAGCACCGCAAGGACGGTCGTCAGCGCTGCGCTCCGGGGCACCGACTTGCTGTGCACTGCCGTCAATGACACGCGGGGGACCTCAGCCGGGCAGTGCGGTGGCCGCTGCCGTCTTGCACACCGGGGGCGCGCCGCCGTTGAGGGTGAGCAATCCGCAGAAGGTGCCGCCGGCGACCTTCCACCTGCCGTTCTCGCGCACCGCGAAGCCGGGGGTGTCCTTCAGGACCGGGCTGCCCTTCAGCAGGATCGTGAAGATGACCACCGCGGTGTTCGGCGACTGCGCGGTCACCCTGGAGACGGTGGCCGTGGTGTCCTGCGCCTGCGGCGATTTCGCCTGCGCGTCCAGCGTGTCCTTGAACGCCGCTCCGTCCTGCAGCACCGCGATCGAGTCCGCTGTCGAGGTCGTGCTGTCGATCAGCGTCGTGTAGGCCTTCTTGATCGCGGCGACATCGGACGCGCTCAACCGGGTCGAACTCGCGGACGG
>JAVHVL010000631.1:0-6467 GCA_032160565.1 Pseudonocardiales bacterium
TGGTGATAGGCGTCTCCCGGATCGCGCGCGACATCGGCTGGAGCAAGCGCATGGAGCGCGAACTCCAGTACGTGTCGGAGCACGATTGGCTGACCGGTCTGTGTAACCGTCGCCGCTTGATCGCCGAGCTCGATCGCTGCCTGGCGTATGCCGCGCGCTATGAACGCTCCGGTGCCGTCCTGGCGCTCGACGTCGACAACTTCAAGTTCGTCAACGACAGCGAGGGGCAGAATGCGGGCGACCGGACGCTCAAGTCCGTCGCCGCAGTCTTGGACACTCGAACACGTGATACAGACATCGTCGCCCGCCTCGGTGGCGACGAGTTCGCGATCGTGCTGCCTGAGGTGACCGAGCAGGAGGCCCTCAAGGTCGCCTCGGACGTTCGCTCGCTGCTCTCCCAGCGACCGACGGGGCCGATCAAGCTAAGCGTTGGGATCAGCCTGTTCACGCCGGAGCAGAAGATCACCGCCGACGATGCCCTGGTCGCGGCAGGTGTCGCCCAATATGAAGCCAAGGAGCAGGGCGGGGACCAAGCGCGTGTTTTCAGCGGACGGGCTGGCGGCAGGCTGACCTGGGTTGAGCGGATTCGGGCGGCGCTGGCTGAGGACCGTCTCTTGCTCTACCGCCAGCCGATCGTCGACCTGCGCACCGGCCTGGTCGCCTACCACGAGCTGCTGATCCGCATGCTCTCAGAGGATGGTGAGATCATCGCACCCGGCGATTTTCTTCCGACCGCCGAGCGCTTTGGTCTGATCGGCGAGATCGATCGTTGGGTCACCGAACATGCGCTGCGCCTGGCGATCGACGGCGAGCGCGTCACGATCAACCTCGCGGGGCCATCGATCGGCGACGAGAGGATTCTGACCCTGGTGCACGAGGCCATCGCGGATGGACTTGACCCCGCGGCCGTGCTCTTCGAGATCACCGAGACAGCGGCCGTGTCCAATTTCGAGAACGCCGAGCGTTTTGCCCGGACCCTCAATGACATCGGCTGCAACCTCGCGCTCGATGACTTCGGCACTGGCTTTGGGTCGTTTACATATCTCAAGTACGTCAACGCGCGCTACTTGAAGATCGACTTGGAGTTCGTGCGCCACCTTGTTAGCGACGACACCGACCAGAAGGTTGTCAAGTCGATCGTCGACATCGCCCACTCGCTCGACAAGAAGACGATCGCCGAGGGCGTCGAAGACGCCGCTACTCTCACGGCGCTCAAGCACGCCGGCGTCGACTTCGGCCAGGGCTTCTATCTCGGTGGACCCAAACGCCTCTCGCACCCCCCCCGATCAAGCAACACGCGGGGAAAGAAGAGCTTGCCGCAACTGTCTTGACCGCAGAGCAGCGGCAAGGGGAACAGTGGCTGGCGGCGCACACTTGTCGGATCGCCTCAAGGCTAAGCCCCGGATTTGTCTTCACGGTAGTGCTCACGCCAGATCAGCCGATAGATCGGGATTCGGCGCGGAATGCTGCGTACCCCTGGAATGAACGGGATACAGATGAAGGCCAGCGTGAGGACGCCCATCACGAGCATCACGAGGATGTCGGCGTTTTCGGAGGCCTTGAACGGTTCGACCTGATACCAGACGGTGTACAGCCACAGCCACGTCTGTCCCGGATAGCTGCCCGTCTCGTTCATCATGCCCCACTGGTCGCCGAGCAGATGCTGCGCTTCGGCGCGTTCCGCAAGTAGCCCGCCGTCGCCCATGAGCAGCAACGGCTTGGTGTAGTCGGTCTGGAAGAACTGTCGGCTGGTTAGCAGGCTGCCGTCCAAGCCTCCGCTCCTGGCGAGGTCCAGCAGGCCACTCATCATGGCCGGGACAGGGCCGGTTTTTTCGGCTTTGACCGTCACCGAGCCGGCGGCCGGGTCGACCGAGACATCATTGTTCGGCGCCTTGTTTTCTTCGGACGCGGTTTCGTAGTCTTCCAGCGGCTTGGCGAAGGCTTCCGCCCACGCCGTTCGCGTCTTCTCGGTGGCTGCTTGGTATTGCGCGACGGCGCTCAGCAGCGCTGGGTTGCCGGGAACCGTCTTCAGAGGGTCGATCACGAAGTCGCTGGCGGTGTTGACTGGATGGCTGACGCCGAGCCATTTCTGCGGATAGAGGAACGCGGCGTGCTGGCCGTCAGCGTTGTGGTTGTACGGGGGGCCGTAGGTGGCAGTGTCGCTTGTGCCGGCCAGCTCCTTCGCCGCCGTCGCGACGAAGTTGACGGGCTGTTGACGAGACCACTGTGCGACCGTGCTCGGGCGATCGTCTGGCGAGGAGAACAGCACGGTCAGCAGCACGGCAAGCAGCGTGACCACGCCGACAGCGATGATCAGCTCTTTCACCAGGTCGTACGGTGTGTATCCACCCTTCCACTCGGCTGTCTGCGCTTCGCGTCGCGACCAGCGCAGGCGGGTCATGACGGCGCTCCTCGCGTGCTTGAGGCGGGCGTCGGCGCCTCGGGCGCGGCGAGCGAGGTTGCCGGTTTCCTGTCGAGCTCGAACGGCGGGACAACGCCGTGCTTCCGCACGAGCAGAACGTGCGCGACCACGAGCACGATCACAGCCACGGGTAACAGAAGGACGTGGTAGCTGTACATCTGACCGAAATTGGTGACGTTGAAGAACGCGCCAACGCCGACTGAGTTAAGACCGTCCTTGGCCTGGGTAGCGATCCACTGCGCGTCGAAGTTCTGCTGAGAGACATAGCCCGTCAACGCTGCTGGAACCGCGACCACGAACGTGATGGCCCCGGTGACCCACACGCGGGAGCGCCCACCACGCCACGCGGCCATCCAATACTTGCCCCACAGATGGATGACCATGAAGAAGAAGAACAGCTCGACCGACCACAGGTGGATGCTGTTGAAGAAGTGCCCGAGCCCGGTGAAGTGCCACCAGGCTGGCCCCTTGAGGCTCAAGACCATCCCAGAGCCGATGATCACCATCAGCGCAGCGATCGTTGCGACGCCGAACACGTAGATCCACGACGCGACGTATGTAGGCTGGCTGTCGGGCAGCAGCTTCTCGGGCGGCAGAGCGCCCATCACAGCGTCGCGCGTGCGAGTGGTCCACGATCGTCTGGGGGCGGGGGCGACGCTCATCAGCCTTTTCCTCGGCGACGCGCCGCTCCCGGGAATGGCAGTGCGATCGCGAGAGCAAAGACGACGAGCATCACCCCGATCACGACGATGTTCGCGACCGACATCTGGAAGAAGTGCCAGTGCACGACATGTGACGGATGATTCAGGTTAAAGACGGCCGCTAACACATACGCCTCCCCTCGGAGCTGCCGCAGCCAACCCTACGACCTTCAGCGGCGGATCGGTGTCAGCCGCTGGCCACGGGTGTGCCGGCGCTCCCAGGTCGCGATGAACAGCGCCGCGCGGCTCGTCAATATGGGTTGACGCTACTGGCCCCGCGCGGCCCAGTAGGCCTCCGCCTGGGACTCCATCACGGCCAACCGGGAGTAGTAGTCGGGGAACTCGTTGAGGTGCGCTCGCGCGATCTTTGCCGTCACGGTCACGTCGTCGCCGGTGACGTTGGTCTCGAGATCGTGCGTCCCGTGCTCGAGCTCGACGTCCATCCCCATCCGGAACTGCTCGACGTCGAACGACGATGTCGCCCAGTCGATGCCTATCTCCGTGCCGGCCACCCGAGCCTCCTCGGCGGTGAATGACGGCTTCTCGGTCATGATGCGGAGCCTAGCGTGCGTGCGCGCGGCGTCGCCCGAGCGAGCGCTCTCCCGGTGAGCTACGCGCCCGGGACGCCGGATTCCATTGGCCTTGGATGGCAGGGCCGTGACCGAGGGTCTGGTAAAGGCCGAAAGGATCCGGCCCGGGCGGCGTCCTCAGGGCTAGTAGCTGTTGATTTACCAGTCCTCTGGAGAAAGGCACGACATGGCTACCCCAAGACAACCCGAACCGCGTACGGATGGCGACCGGGCGCTCGCCCAGCCAACTGAGGAGCCACAGGGGGGCGGCATCAGTCGTCGGTCGCTGCTGGCCAGCGGAGTCGCCGTCGGCGTCGGCGCCGGCTTGGCGCCCTTCGACAGGGCGGCCACGGCGCTCGCGGACAAGCCGACGTCTCACAAGCAAAAGAACGACGACTCTCACAAGCTGAAGAAGGGCGATGCCGCGATCCTCAGGTTCCTCGCCGCCGCCGAGATCCTCGAGACGGATCTGTGGCAGCAGTACAACGAGCTCGGAGGCATCCAGGACAGCGAGGTCCCTGGGGGCAGCGGCAGCGCACCCTACGTCGCCGCGCTGGAAGAACTCGATTCGGACATGTCGCAGTACATCCACGACAACACCGAGGATGAGCTGACGCACTTCACGTTCATCAACGCCTACCTGGAATCGAGGGGCGCAGATCCCGTCAATCTGGACAGCTTCCGGACCCTGCCGAGCAGCAAAGCGACCGGCGCCCAGCAGATCGGGCGGCTGACCAACCTGATGGAACTGACGGTCGACACGACCTGGTTCACGCGCTACCGCAGCTCCACCAAGAACCCGGACTTCGGCGACACCTTCGCGCAGGCCATACCGGACCTGGCCAAAGGAAGCTTCCCGGCCATCCCCCGCAACGATGCAGACCTTGCGCCGGCCTTGCATATCCAGGCGATCGCAAACACGGCGGGATTCCACTTCGGGACGATCGAGCAGGGCGGCACGAGCCTCTATCCGTCTCTGGCCCAGCGGGTGAGCGATCCAGAGGTACTGCGGGTGCTCCTCAGCATCGGGCCCACCGAGGCGATGCACTTCCAGACCTGGAGCGACAAGGCGGGCAACGCGCCTCCGCTGACCGATCCGACCAATGGCTTGAAATTCCCGAATCTGAACGAACCGCCCCTGGGCGGCGAGGAATTCAAAACCAACCTGATCATGCCCGAGCCGACGATCTTCCTGCGGCGAGGCTTGCCGATCTGCTCGATCGTTCGCCCGACCAGCACGGAAGGCGCCGCCACTGGAGCGGCCGAATTTCTGACGGCAATGGGCCTGTTCAGGGGCCAGTCGCCTGGCTTCTTCGACGCTCTGAAGAGACTCGCAACCGAAGCCGATGCTGCGCGGGCGACGGGGTAGGTGAGCGATCCGGCAGCCGCTCGGGGCTGGTGGCGACGCCCGCACGACTGGGCGTCGCCAGCAACGCAGGCGTCTGCGCGAGCAGCGCGGCGACTGCGTTGACGAGCGCGCGTCCGCGGTACGCTGAAGGTGCGATGTACGGTCGCAGGGACGTGTCAAGGTCATGCTTGTCCTCGGTCTAGCGTTGATCGGGGTGTCCTTGGCGCTGGTGGTGGCAGAGGCGCATCTTTCGACCGGTGGGGTGATCGGTGCCGTTGCGAGCGCAGCGGCCGTCGGTGGGGTCGTGCTGCTCTTGCTTGCAGCCGGAGCTGGCGCAGCCGTCGTGCTGCTCGTAGCGCTCGTCGCCGCAGTCGCGGCGAGCGCCCTGCTCCTGCTCGCCAGGCATCATCTGCTGCGCCTGGTGCGCGCCCGCCCCCGCACGGGCAGGGAGGCGCTCGTCGGACATGTCGGCGTCGTCCGGGGAGGTGGCGCGTCCGAGTCGCAGGTCTTCCTCGACGGGGCACTCTGGCGCGCGGAGCCGAGTCCGGTCCACGACGGGGTCAAGTTGCATGAGGGCGACAGGGTCGTCGTCGAACGCGTCAACGGTTTGACCTTGCGTGTACGCAAGGCCGAGGAATGGGAGCTGAATCCATGATCGTCACAATCGTCGTTGTCGTCGTGGTCGTGCTCCTGTTGCTGGGGCTGACGCTCGCAGCGGCGTCAGTGCGTGTCCTGCGGGAGTACGAGCGCGGCGTCGTCTTTCGACTGGGCCGGCTGCTCGATCAGAAGGGACCCGGCGTCGTGTTGCTGATTCCCGTTGTCGATCGGATGGTGCGCGTCAGCCTGCGGACGGTCACCCAGCAGATCCCGCCCCAGGAGGTGATCACCCGGGACAACGTGCCGGCCCGCGTCACCGCCGTCACGTACTTCCACGTCGTCGATCCCAACAAATCCGTCGTCGAGGTCCAAGACGTTCTGGCCGCGACGTCGCAGATAGCGCAGACCACCCTGCGCTCCGTGCTCGGCAAGGCCGAGCTCGACACGCTGCTCGCCGAGCGTGAGCGGCTCAACGAGGACCTGCAGAAAATCATCGACGATCAGACCGAGCCGTGGGGCATCAAGGTCACCGCCGTGGAGATCAAGGACGTCGAAATCCCCGAGGACATGCAGCATGCGATCGCGCGGCAGGCCGAGGCCGAGCGTGAGCGCCGGGCGAAGATCATCAACGCAGAGGGCGAGGCCCAGGCCGCTACGAAGCTCGCCGAGGCCGCGGACGTCATCAGTCGCAATCCCGTGACGATCCAGTTGCGCTACCTGCAGTAGCTTCTCGAGATAGTCAGTGAGCAGATCTCGACGGTGATCTTCCCGCTGCCGATCGATCTGTTCGGGCCGCTGATGCTGGCCGTGAACGGTCATCGAGCCGTAGC
>JAVHVL010000096.1:0-8442 GCA_032160565.1 Pseudonocardiales bacterium
CCAGCCGTGCTGGATGATCGCCGGGCCCGTCGAGCCGATGATCACGTAGAGGAAGATCGCGGTCAGCACCACCTCGACGAGCAGGCAGGCGCCGAGGTTGTACCCGGCAGGCGAGTGGTCGCCGAAGCCGTTGGACGCGAAGCCGGAGCTCTTTGCCGAGAAGCCGTTCTGGCCGCTGGCGACGCCGAGGAGGACGAGCGCGGCCAGGATGGCTGCGATCACCTGCGTGACGATGTAGGCGATCACGTCGGCCCAGGGGAATCGCCGCGCCATGGCCAGGCCGATAGTGACGGCCGGGTTGAAGTGCCCGCCGGATATCGCGCCGACGGCGTACACCATGACGGTCACGGCGATGCCGAATGCCATGGCGACACCGAGGAAGTCGATGCCCTTGTTGCCCGTGTCGAGGACCGCGGTGCCGCAGCCGACGAACACGAGCACGAACGTGCCGAGGAACTCGGCACCGAGTCTTCGAGGTAGGGCCTCCATCATGGCGTGCCTCCGACTCCGTGCGAACCTCGCCAACGGGACAATGCTGACCGCACACGCCCGGACCGCGGAAGCGACACTCCGGCGTATCGCCCGTCGAACTGCGGCGTGACGGGCGTCCCCGCGCCGTGACGGGCGTCCCCGCGCCGTGACGGGCGTCGCTGAGAGTCATCTCACCGGTGCTTTGGTTCGGCGTCCGAGCAGTTTGCGGGGGATAATTCGGCCATCGACAGCCGCGCCCGCCTGCGCCCACGCGTGCTGCTGCCCGCCCCGCCCATGGAGGAAACCCGATGGCTCGCCTTGCCCAGACAGCCGGCCTGACCGAGATCCAGATCGAGATTCTGCGGACGGTCAAGGACTTCGTGGACAAGGAGATCATCCCGCACGCCACGGAGCTGGAGCACAAGGACGAGTTCCCCGACGCGATCGTCGAAGGGATGAAGGAGATGGGGCTGTTCGGCCTCACCATCTCCGAGGAGTACGGCGGGCTGGGGGAGTCGCTGCTCACCTACGCGCTGGTGGTGGAGCAGATCGCGCGTGGCTGGATGTCCATCTCCGGCGTGATCAATACGCATTTCATCGTGGCGTACATGATCAATCAGCATGGCACCGAGGAGCAGAAGCAGCGGCTGCTACCGAAGATGGCCACCGGCGAGATCCGCGGCGCATTCTCGATGAGTGAGCCGGAATGCGGTTCCGACGTCGCGGCGATCAAGTCGCGCGCCGTTGCCGACGGCGACGACTTCGTCCTCAACGGCCAGAAGATGTGGCTCACGAACGGGGCGCGCGCCGGCGTCGTCGCCACGCTGGTCAAGGACGATATGGGCGGCGACTCCGTCTACAGGAACATGACGACGTTCCTGGTCGAGAAGGAGCCGGGCTTCGGCGAGACCCGTCCCGGCCTGACGATTCCCGGCAAGATCGACAAGATGGGCTACAAGGGCGTCGAGACCACCGAGATGGTGCTCGACGGCGTTCGCGTACCGGCCGACTCGGTGCTGGGCGGCGCGGCGGGTCGGGGCCGCGGCTTCTATCAGATGATGGACGGTGTCGAGGTGGGTCGCGTGAACGTGGCCGCTCGCGCGTGCGGGATCTCGATCCGTGCCTTCGAGCTCGCCGTCGCATATGCCCAGCAGCGCAGGACGTTCGGCAAGCAGATCGCCGATCACCAGGCCATCGCGTTCAAGCTGGCCGAGATGGCGACGAAGGTCGAGGCGGCCCACCTGCTGATGGTCAACGCCGCGCGGCTCAAGGACGCCGGCGAGCGCAACGACGTCGAGGCCGGCATGGCCAAGCTGCTGGCCTCCGAGTACTGCGCCGAGGTCACCCAGGAGTCGTTCCGGATCCACGGCGGCTACGGCTACTCCAAGGAGTACGAGATCGAGCGGCTCATGCGTGAGGCGCCGTTCCTGCTGATCGGCGAGGGCACGTCGGAGATCCAGAAGACGATCATCAGCCGCGGCCTGCTCAGGGAGTACCGCGCCCCCCAGTGACTGCCGCGGTCCTCCCCGCCACACTCCCCCGTTGAGTGGCGCCTTTCGTGTTGCGTGGCGCCTTGTAGCGCGCCACTCAACGTCCAACGCCACTCAACTTGGGGATCGGCGGCTCATGCGGATGCCGAGGATGCCCAACGCGCCCGCCGCCAGGGTGAACGGCGGTAGCAGGTAGAGCGCGCCCTGCACGCTGGACAGCTGCGCGACGAGCCCGATCAGGCTGGGCCCCGCCAGGAGCCCGGCGCTGCCGAGGGCGGAGACCGCCGCGATCGCGGGGCCTGGCGGGCCGTCCGTGTCGGCAGCCGTGCTGAAGAGCACCGGCACCATGATCGAGAGTCCGAGCCCGAGCAGGGCGAAGCCGATGACAACCCCCACCAGGCTGTCGGTCAGCATTCCTACGGCAAGGCCGAACGAGCCGATCACGGCAAGCGCGGCGAAGCTGTTCGCGCGGCCGATGGCGTGCACGGCTCGGTCGCCCGCGAGGCGGCCGCCCGTCATCGTCACGCAGAACGCGGCATAGGCGAAGCCGGTCTGCCCCGGCCCGACGTGGAGGTGGTCGCGCAGCAGCACACCACTCCAGTCGGTGACCGCCCCTTCGGCGATCAACGCGCAGATGGCCGAGCAGCCCAGCAGTACCAGCCGCGTCTCCGGACGGCGGGGCAGGCGCAGCCGCCGGCCGGTGCGTCGAGTCGGCTCGGGCGGGTGGTCGGGCAGGAAGGCCCGGCTGGCGACGAGCACGGCTGCGGTCAGCGCTACGCCGAGCACGAGTTGCTGCACCGCGATGTCCACGTGCAGCGCGGAGCCGGCGCCGCCGAGCAGCGCGCCGACGAATGAGCCGATCGACCACATCGCGTGGAAGCTCGACAGCACCGGCCGGCCGTAGGCCGCCTCGACGGTGACGCCCTGCGCGTTCATCGCCACGTCCAGCGCACCGAGGAACAGCCCCCACGCCAGCAGTGCGAGGAACAGGGTCGGCAGATTCGTCGCCACGCCCGGCAGCCACGCCAGCGCGCCGTAGCCAACCAAGCACGCGCGGACGACGGTCGGGCTGCCGTGCCGCGCCGTCCGCGCACCGACCATGCGGGCGGCGAGAATCGTGCCCGCGGCGGGCGCCAGCAGCGCGATACCGAGCGCGCCGGCCGAGAGCCCGAGGTGCGACTTGATCTCCGGGATCCGTGGGGCCCAGGCGCCGATCAGCAGCCCGTGGACGACGAATGTGCTCGCGACGGCGGCGCGAGCGCGCTGTCTGCGGCGCAGGGCGTCGACCGGCGTGGCGGAGGTGGTGATTGCGGGCATGGCCTGCTTGGGTCGGTAACGGGTGGGCCCGCCCAGGCTATCGACGCGGCGGGAGCGCTGTCCCCACGAGCGTTCCGGCGTCGCCGGCGGAGGGCGGACGGGGGTGCGTAGCCGCGCGCGGTGAGTCGTGATGGGATGTTCCGGTCGCCGAGGTTTCGGCGTCGGACACGAGGAGACTTCGTGAACACCGTTCCGCACTGGATCGCCGGCAAGCGCGACTCGTTGAACTCCACCCGTACCAGCGGGATCTGGAACCCGGCGACGGGCGCGCAGCAGGGTGAGGTGCTGCTGGCGAGCACGGCCGACGTCGATGTGGCTGCGCGCACGGCGGCCGAGGCGTTCGAGGCGTGGTCGCAGGTATCACTGAGCGCCCGCGCCAAGGTGCTGTTCAACTTCCGGGAGATCGTCAACGCGCGTGTCGGCGAACTGGCCGGCGTCGTGTCCGACGAGCACGGCAAGGTGCTGTCCGACGCCGCCGGAGAGGTGCAGCGCGGCCTCGAGGTGATCGAGTTCGCCTGCGGCGTCCCCACGTTGCTCAAGGGCGACTACTCCGACCAGGTGTCCACCGGCGTCGACATGTACTCCTTCCGCGAGCCGCTCGGTGTCGTCGCGGGCATCACCCCCTTCAACTTCCCGGTGATGGTCCCGATGTGGATGCACCCGGTGGCCATCGCCTGCGGCAACGCGTTCATCCTCAAGCCGAGCGAGCGTGACCCGAGCGCGTCGATGCTGGTGGCCGAGATGTGGGCCGAGGCCGGGTTGCCGGACGGCGTGTTCACCGTCGTCAACGGCGACAGGGAAGCCGTCGATGCGATCATCGATCACCCGCAGGTGGCGGCGATCTCGTTCGTCGGATCGACGCCGATCGCGCGGCACATCCACGAACGGGGCACGCTGCGCGGCAAGCGGGTGCAGGCCCTCGGCGGCGCGAAGAACCATGCGATCGTGTTGCCGGACGCCGACATCGACTTCGTGTCCGACCATCTGGTCGCCGCCGCGTTCGGCTCGGCCGGCGAGCGCTGCATGGCGATCTCCGCCGCGGTCGCGGTCGGCGCCGCCGGCGACGAGCTGGTGGCGGCGGTGGGGGAGAAGGCGCGTGCCGTGCGTGTCGGCGCCGGGCGCGACCCGCAGAGCGAGATGGGGCCCGTTATCACCAGCGCGGCTCGTGACCGGATCGTCGGCCTGATCGACAGCGGTGAGCAGCAGGGTGCTCGCGTCGCCGTCGACGGCCGTGGCCTGGTCGTCGCCGGCCACGAAGAGGGGTTCTTCGTGGGCCCGACCGTCCTGGACGCCGTCACCTCGGAGATGGACGTCTACCGCGAAGAGGTCTTCGGGCCGGTGCTGTCGGTCGTCCGGGCCGACAGCGTCGACGCGGCGATCGCGCTGGTCAACGCCAACCCGTACGGCAACGGCACCGCGATCTTCACCAGCAGCGGCGAGGCCGCCAGGCGGTTCCAGCGTGGCGTGAAGGTGGGGATGATCGGCATCAACGTGCCCATCCCGGTGCCGATGGCCTACTACTCCTTCGGCGGCTGGAAGGACTCGCTGTTCGGCGACAAGCACGTCCACGGCCCGGAGGGGGTGTCGTTCTACACCCGCGCGAAGGTCGTCACGTCCCGCTGGCCGCACGTCGAGCACCCGAGCGGCGCCAGCTACCACTTCCCGACCAACGCCTGACCTTCGTCCACGCATGGCTACGTCGTCGGTCGTCATCGCGCTTGCGGGAGGTATCGGCGCCGCGGTTGGTGCCTCGTCGGGCCAGCTCGTGCAATGGTGGCGCGAGCAGTTACGTACCGGCATCGAAGAACGGCGCCGACAGGAGGACCGTGTCGATGCCGTCGCGCGCGAACGTCGCGAGCACAGGCGGAGCGGGTACGTCGAGCTCGGCGGACGCCTGCAAGCGATCATCGACTACGACAACCTGATCACTCCCACCATCTTCCGAGTGTCACTGGCGCCGCAGGTCGAATGGGCGGACAACCCCGCGATGGAGGAATGGTCCAGCTATTACGTCGCGATGCTTGACCAGTTCACGCATTGTCGAAGCATCTCGGTCATCTATGGGTCACCGGAGGTGCGCCGTGCCGTGCAATTCCTCGGCGCGACCCTCCGCGGCCTGGCACCGCCCCAGCCGCTCTCAGATCCGAGCGAGTACTTCATCCATGCCTTGAACGCGAAGGAGGAAGGCGTGGAGGTGACGCTGCCAACGGTGCAACCGTCGGGGTTGACCTCCAACGTGCTCGAATCGTCGCGCGTCGTGACCTTCATAGTCGAATGGACGATCGGCCGGCTCAGATTTGAGCTGGTAGAGGGCGAAGAACCAAATCCGCTACCGTTCCGACTCGAGTTTCTGTCGCAATCGATAACCGCGGACGAGTCCGACTGAATTATCGACGACGCTAGCCGACGCTGACGGCGACGACTCCGGTGGTGGTGCCGACGTACACCTTGGACGGCCCGAGTGCTGGCGTGGCGAAGCGCGTCACCGTGCCGACCGAGATCGAGCCGAGCTGCGCGCCGGTCGAGCCGGACAGCGCATACAGGTTGCCGTTGCCGAGGGAGTACAGCCCACCGTTGCCGGCCACCGGCGAGCCGTTGACCTGACCGTTCGTCCATCGCTTGGTGAACGTGCCGTTGCTGTTGACGTCCACCCGGGTCACGCCGTTCGTGCACGGCAGGTACACCGTGTTGGTGGTGATCGCGGCGACGCCGAACGCCGTACACAGCGACGCCTTGTAGAGCTGCCCGCCGATGTGCCCCAAGGCGCCGGCCCGGAGCACGTAACCCACGCCGGACTTCCCCGCCTGCAGGATGAACCCGCGCGAGGTGTACGCGGGCGTGAGGGAGCCGAGGTCGAGGTCTCCTGCATTGTCGCTCGCCCAGGTCGACGGCGCGAAGTAGTCCAGCCGACGGCTGTTGGCCGACAGGCGGGTGACCGAGTCGCTGTAGTCGTAGGCGCCCGACGTCGACGCGCCGTTTCCGACGGACACGTACACGCTGCCGTCCGGGGCGATCACCGGACCGCCCGCGGCCCAGATGCCCGCCTCGCGCGCGGTCGGTACGACGTACGCGGTGGCGCCCGGCGCGCCGCTGGCCTTGATCGAGATGACGGCGCCCTTGTAGTTGCCGCAGTCCCCGGCGAGTCCGCCGAACGCGATGAAGATATTGCCCTTCCCATCGTCAGCGAGGGCACCTCGCTGCTGCTCGGCCTTGGGGTCGGTGCCCGGCACCTCTACGCGGCGGTTCACCTCGATGGCACCCGTCCCCGCATCGAGGCCGAAGATCTCGTGGCGGGCGACGGTGCTCGGATCCGGTGATTCGGTGACGACGAAGACCCGCTTGGTGCCCGGGTCGTACACGGGCGTGCCGGTGATGCCCAGCGGGTCGATGTTGCCGCACGGCAGCGTGGAACGGTTCACCGGCGTGCGCAGGTGGGCGCGCCACCGCTGGGCCCCGGTGTTCACGTCCAGGGAGTAGAGGCTGTCGTTCTCCGTGGCGACGAACAGGCTGCTGCCGACGATGATCGGCGAGCCGTACACGGCTCCGTCGAGCGTGACGCCGAAGGCCCTGGCGAGGTGGGTGAATCTCGTCTGGGTGGGCAGCCACCCGGTGCGGCGGCCGTCGCCGTGATCGGACGGCCAGGTGAAGCCGCTGATCGCGACGACGGTGACGAGCGCAGCCAGGATCGTGATCATTCGACGCATGGAGTGAGACTGGCGGCGATTGGTGCGGTTTGTCCAGCGCAACGTGCCTAGTCGTGGCGCCGGCGGATCATGGGCAGCGGAGGAAGTGGACCAGGCCGTCGCTTCGCGACGTGAATGCCACCGTGCCGTACTGGTCGATCGACTCACCCGGGTTCAACCCGGTATCGACGGGCAGGATCGCGGGCAGCCGTGGGTAACCGCCGGCGGGCGTGCGCATCCGGCTGGGCACCGCGTACCCGTTGAGAACCCGGCCGTTCGGGCCGACTGCCATCGGTTGCATGTACGCGCCAGGCCCGGTCAACCGGTGCGGCGGGATCGGACCGGCAGCGGGCGGATCGGCCAGCGGCCAGGCCACCACCGCTGCACCGCTGGACGTCTCGCTGTCGCTCGTGCCGTAGATCGTCGAGCCCCCGTCGCCGACCCACGCGAAGTGGTTGAGTGCGCCCGGCAGCCCGCCGAGGGTCCGGGTCTGCCCCGAGGCCAGCACGACCTTGGTCAGGTCGCCGATGTGGTAGGCGATGTCGCCGTGGCGGTCGACGGCGGGATAGGGACTCTCCAGCCCGGTGCTCACCACCGTCGTCGGAGCGGCAACCGGAGACGCCCACCGCACGACCGCGTGGCGGAGCTGGTGGTGCACGTCGTACGCATTTGACCCAGCCGATGATGGCGCCGGACGACGTGACACCGACCGGCTTTACCAGCTGCCACCGCGACGATCCGCGAAGCTGGTAGCGGTGACCGGACAGGTAGACCAAGCCGATGCGAGGGCCGTCGTAGTCGGCCGTCGTCGGCTGTACCGCCGCAACGACGCCGCCGCTGGGCAGGATGCCCACCACCGCCACCGATCCGTAGTCGGCGACCGTGTCGAAGCTGGTGGACGTATAGGCGAATCGGTCGAGCACGTGCAGCGGCTGGCCACTGCGCCAGGTGACTATCGCGAACTCGTTCCCGCCGTCGTAGGCGATCCCCGCCCAGGTGCCCAGACGATTGGCGGTGAACGCGACGAAGGCCTGGAAGTACGGGAAGCTGGGATTCTCCGCGGGGGTCGGGTAGGACGAGAATGGCAGCCGGGTGACGGCCGGCCCGGATGTCGAGCAGGCCACCGCCCTGATCTGGCTGGTGACGACCGGCGACCGCAATCCGTTCGCGACCGCGTAGTAGGAGTAGGTCGTGTCGATCGTGGCCGTCAGATCGTCGGCGCCGCCGCCGCGGCCGTGGTGGCGGCGTCACTGGCCGGGCTAGTGGCGGCGTCACTGGCCGGGCTCAAAGTCAGCGCCACCAGCGCCGCAAGCATGATCGAGACGACGCGCCTCATTGACCCTCCTGGTGATCGACTACCGAAGTATGGCGGACGGCGCCGCCCGGAGCGAGCCCCACGGCGCGCGTCCGGCCGGTCCGGATCGGGCGGCGGACTGCCTGTCCACAGGTACCCGCGGACCATTTCAATCCGGGCATGTCTC
>JAVHVL010000120.1:0-10555 GCA_032160565.1 Pseudonocardiales bacterium
AGCAGATGGAGCTGGCGATCGAGGGCGTCCTGGCGATCCAGGCAGGCTCGAACCCGCGCCTCATCGCCCGGAAGCTGCAGAGCATGCTCACGACCGCCGAGCCGCCGGCGAAGGAGGTGGCCTGATGCCACCGCGCCCCGGGCGCGGCTCGCACCAGCCCTCCGGAGCACCGGTGCGGCGCCGCGGCCGAGCCCGCCGGCGGCATTCCGACGGCGGCGCCGATCACGGCGGCGCGGAGCGCTGGCTGGTCACCTACGCGGACATGCTGACGCTGCTGCTGGTGCTGTTCATCGTGCTGTTCTCCATCTCGGTCGTGAACACGTCGAAGTTCGTCTCGCTGCGCAGTTCCCTGACGTCGGCATTCGGCAGCGGGCAGAAGAGCGTGCTCGACGGGGGCAACGCGCTGAACGCCAACGCGGCCGACTCCCAGGGGCAGCAGCTGGTCCTACCCGGCGTGCCGATCAACCCGACGACGGGCAAGGGGCAGACCGTGCCGACGACGGCGCCCGTGCAGGCCGTGCCGGCGGACTATTCCTCGCGCGTCGCGACCGAGGTCGACGAGTTCAAGGCGATCGAGCGCGCGATCAACGTGGCGCTGGACCGCGGTGGGATGCGCGGTGCGGTCCAGTTCGCCATAGACCGGCGCGGTCTCATCATCACCGTCATCACCAACGCCCTCGTCTTCCCCGGCAACAGCGCGACGCTGCTCGACGGGGGGCGCCGCATCCTGGCCGTGATCGCACCGCCGCTGGACCGCACGACGAACAACATCGAGGTGGACGGTTTCACCAATCAGCAGAAGGTGAACACCGATCCGTACCCCAGCGGCTGGGAGCTCTCCTCCGCGCGGGCGTCGGCGGTCGTGCGCTACCTGATCTCCGGAGGCATCACCGAGGAGCGGCTGAGCGCCGTCGGATTCTCCGACCAGCGACCGCTGTACCCGGCTAGCGATCCGCGCTCGATCTCGCGGAACCGCCGCGTCGAGATCGTCGTCCTGTCGTCACTGCCCGCCGCGGCCGGCGACGCGCTGCAAGCGGCGGCCGCGAAATGAGACCGATGAAGGAGAAGAAGCCATGACCACAGCAACGCCCGCGCGGGAGAACCGCTGGGGTGCCGGTGGGCGCCCGCCGCCGGCCGCGGCGCAGGACGGCGCCTCGGTGGGCACCGACGCCGACGCCGACGCGGCACCCGCCAAGTCGCGGCGCAGCGTGTTCAAGTCCAAGAAGGCGCTCATCATCGCGGCCGCGGTGCTGGCCGTCGGTGGCGGCGCGTACCAGTTCGCGATGCCGAGCAAGGCGGCTCCGCCGGCCGGCGGCGACGTCGTCTCACTGGACGCGACCACACTCAACCTGGACGGCGGCCACTACCTGAAGATCGCCGTGGCCGTCCAGTTGGTAAAGGGCAAGGCCACCGCCACCGACTTCCCGACGAGCCACGCCGCCGAGCTCACGATCGACGAGTTCAGCAACCGCACGGTGGACTCGCTGTCGTCGAACGCGGCCCGCAAGAAGTTCACCGACGAGCTGCTGGCGAAGGTGCAGAAGGCCTATCCCGGGGAGGTGTACGACGTCTTCCTGACCCAGTTCGTGACGCAGTGATATGCCCGAAATGAAATCGGCGTTCCGGTGCTCAGGTGTGCCCAGGTGCTGCCGATAGCTGATGCGTGTCAGGGAACCCGGTCCGCGAACTCCACGACGTCGCGCGAGCCGTAACGCCGGGGTCCCGCGCGCCCGTGGTCACCCCGTACGACTTCCGCCGCCCCACCAAGCTGTCCCGCGAGCACATCCGCATGCTGCAGATCGCCTACGACACCTTCGCGCGACGGCTGACCACGCTGCTCACCAGCGGCCTGCGGCAGGTGTGCCAGGTGAACGTCGTCGACATCACCCAGCAGAGCTACGAGGAGTACGTCACCGGCCTGCCGTCGCCCACGCTGATGGCACCGATCACGGCCGCGCCGCTCGCCGGCACCTGCGTGCTGGAGTTCTCGCTGCCCACCGCACTCACCGCGATCGACCACATGCTCGGCGGCCCCGGCGGCAGGCAGCAGGCCCGCACCCTCACCGACATCGAGATCACCCTGATGCGCGGCTTGCTGGAGCAGATGGTCGGCGTGCTGCGCTACTCACTCGAGCCGGTCGTGCGGATCGAGCCGGTGCTCGGCACCCTCGAGTACAACCCGCAGTTCGTGCAGGCCGCGGGAGCGACCGACAGCGTGGTGGTGGCCGCGTTCGACATGATCGTCGGGAGCGTGACCTGCCGCGCGACGCTCTGCATGCCGCTGGCGCCGCTGCTGCCGAGACTGCTGGCCCAGCGCAGCCGTGACGACGGCAGCGACGACACCAGACTCGCCGCGGAGGCAACTGCCCGCCGGCTCCGCGAGCGGCTGGGGGACGTGCCGGTCGACGTGTCGGTCCTGTTCGACTCCATCGAGGTCAGCCCGACCCGCATCCTCGGCCTCGTCGAGGGAGATGTCATCCCGTTGGGGCATCGCGTCGGGGCTCCGCTGACTGTCCAGGCCGGCGGCGTCACGTTCGCCGGCGCCATTGCGGGCAAGTCCGGCTCACGGCTGGCCGCCCTCATCGTCGATACCCCGCAGGAGCACGTGTGATCACGGAAACGTCCAGCCCTGTCATGGAGATGCTGGCGACTGCCGCATCTTCCGTGGCTGCCACCCTCGCCAGCAGCGAAGCGCTGAGCGTCGGCGAGCCCACCCAGGAATCGGAACAACTCGACCTCGGCACCGCGGTGCTCGCACGGTTCACCGGGTCGCGCACCGGCGACCTCGTCGTCGTCGTCAACCAGGAGCTGACGGCCGCACTGGCCGAGTCGGAGTTCGGCCCCTTGGAGCTCGCCGCCGCGCTCACGCCGACGTTCGACGCGGTGGCCACGGCGGTCGGGCCGATCGTGCTCGGGCCGCTGCAGGTGCTCGACGCCCGGCTCGCGCTGCATCGGGTATTCGCCCACGCCGCCTCGGCGGCGGTGCCCCTGAACGGTGCGGCCGGGCCGCGGGCCGCGGTCGCCATCGGCGTCGAACCCGAGGGCACGCCCGCGCAGCGACGCACCACGCTCGAGGACGTCTCAGCGCACCGGCTGGACCTCCTGCGCGGTGTGGAGATGGCGGCTACCGCGGAGCTGGGCCGCGCCCGGATGACCGTCAACGACCTGCTCTCGCTGCGCACCGGCGCGGTCATCGAGCTGGACCGCGCGGCCGGCGCCGCAGCCGACCTGTTCGTCAACGGCCGGCTCATCGCGCGCGGCGAGGTCGTGGTCGTCGACGAGAACTACGGGCTCCGGATCACCCAGGTCGTCACCGACGACACCGGCCGGTAACGGCTCCGATGGACACCGTGGCGCTGGTGGGGCGCCTGCTCGTCTCGCTGGCGGCTGTGCTCGGGCTGATGTGGCTGCTGGCGCGGCGCGTCAAGCGACCCGCTCGGGGCAAGAGCAGCCGGCTCATCGACGTGCTCGGCAGGCAGCAGCTGTCGCGGACCTCGTCGGTCACCGTTGTGCGGGTGATGGATCAGGCGCTGATCCTGGGCGTAACCGACGGCCAGGTCACCGTGATCGGCGAGGCAGACTTGGACGCCGTGCACGAGCGGCTCGAAGCGGCAACTGCGCAGCGGACGGTCCGTGCGGCTCGACCGTCCGTCGCGTCGCACCTCCCCGCCACCGCCCCGTCGAGCGCCCCGTCGACCGTGGCGCCGATGGCCCCGTCGGCGGTCCCCGCGGGCGGCGCGCTCGCCGGCTCCGCCCTAGCGGGCTCCGCACTGTCGCTGAAGACCTGGCGCCAGACGATCGAGACCCTGCGCGACCTCACGGCGCGCAGCCGCTGACTCGCATGAGCGTATTCAACCGAGCGGCCCTCACCGCCGCGACCCTGCTGGCCTGCTTGCTGGGTGCTCTCTGCCTGGGCACCGCCTCGGCCGGCGCGGCACCGGTGCATTCGGTGACGGTGCATTCGGCGCCGGTGCATTCGGTGACGGTGTGGGCGGTTGCTCCGGACGGCCCGACCGCACCGGCCACCCCGAGCCCGCCGTCGGCACCGAAGGGCTCGTCCGGCGGCGACATCTCGGTGAACGTCGGCACGAAGCCCAGCCAGTCGGTCAACATCCTGCTGCTGATCACGGTGCTGTCCGTGGCGCCGTCGTTGCTGCTGCTGGTCACCAGCTTCACGAAGATCTTCGTCGTGCTGTCGCTGACGCGTAACGCGCTGGGGCTCACGACCGTGCCGCCCAATCAGGTGCTGGCCGGCCTGTCGCTGTTCTTGAGCATGTTCGTCATGGGGCCGGTGCTCAAGCGGGTGAACGCGCTCGGCATCCAGCCGTACCTGCACGGCACCAAGTCGCGTGATGTCGCCTGGACGGACGGCACGAAGCCGCTGCGCGAGTTCATGCTCGCGCACACCCGGCCGCAGGAGATCGCGCTGATGCTGCGCGCCGGCCAGCTGCCGAACCCGGCGGACAAGTCGAAGCTGGAGCTGACGACGATCATCCCGGCCTTCGTGCTCTCCGAGCTGCGCGCCGCGATGATCATCGGCTTCGTCGTCTACGTGCCGTTCGTGATCATCGACCTGGTCGTGTCTTCATCGCTCATGTCGCTCGGCATGATGATGCTGCCGCCGGTGTCGGTGTCGCTGCCCTTCAAGCTGCTGCTCTTCGTCCTGGTCGACGGCTGGGGCCTCATCATCACCGCGCTCGTGCAGAGCTATCACACGGGGTAGGCCATGACCGATACGCAGATCATCCACCTCGCCATGCAGGTGATGCTCGTGTCCGCGAAGCTCGCGGCGCCGGCGCTCGTCACCGCACTGGTGATCGGCTTCGCCGTCTCCCTGTTCCAGTCGGCCACACAGATCCAGGAGTTCACGCTGGCCTTCGTGCCGAAGGCGGTCGGCGTCGGCATCGCGCTACTGGTGTGTGGCCACTGGATGCTGAACACGATGGTCAGCTTCACGCAGGAGCTGTTCGCGCAGATACCGCGATTGCTGAGCTGAGCCGTGCAGCTGCAGTTCGCGTCCGCGTCGCTGGTCACCCTGCTGCTCGTGAGCGCGCGGATCCTGGCGTGGACCATGGTCGCCCCGCCGCTGGCCACCGGCGGGTTGCCCAAGCCGGTCAAGGTGATGCTCAGCGTCGCACTCGGTCTGGCGGTGGTGCCCGTGGCGCAGGCACACGCACCGGCCGCGGAGTTCCTTCCCGTCGCCGGATCGCTGCTCCAGCAGGTGCTGGTCGGGGCCGCGCTCGGTTTCGTGACTCGGCTGGTGTTCGCCGCCGTGGAGACGGCCGGGGGCCTGCTCGACCTCTTCGGCGGCTTCTCGCTGTCGGCGGCGTACGACCCGCTGTCGACGACGATGACGTCCATCTACGGGCGTTTCTACGCGCTGCTCGCGACGACACTGATCTTCGCGACTGATGCACACCTGCTTATCTTTCAAGGGTTTCTGCGCACCTTCGCGTCCATCCCGCTCGACGGGCAGCTTTCGCTCGGGCGCCTGGACCGGGTGATCTCCGGTGGGCTGACCGAGCTGTTCATCGCTGCGTTGCAGATCGCCGGTCCGCTCATCGTGGTGCTGTTCATCGCCGACCTCGCGCTCGGCGTGCTGAACCGCATCGCCCCGCAACTCAACGCGTTCTCGATGAGCTTCCCGATCAAGATCGGCCTGACGCTACTGCTCGTCGGCACCGGCTTCACCCTGATGCCCGGCGTGATCACCCAGCTGGCCACCCACGCCAATCAGCTCATCGGCGCGGTGACCGGATGAGCGGTGGCGGCGGCGGGGAGCGGACCGAGAAGGCCACGCCGAAGCGGCGGAGGAAGGCGCGCCGCGACGGCCAGATCGGGAACACCCCGGAGCTGGGCGCGTGGCTGGGCATGCTGGCCGCGACGTTCGTCGTGCCGCACGTGGTCCGTTCGGTGATGAGCAACGCGAGCAGCACCGTCGTGCAGGTCGGCGCCACGATCCGCAATCCAGACTCCGGGCGGGCCATGGCCGTGGCGGGCGCCGCGGTGCGTGGGGCGTTCGGCGCCGTCCTGCCGATGGCGGTGATGATCGCGGTGATCGGTGTCGTCTCGGTGGCCGGTCAGGGCGGCCTCGTCCTGGCCCCGAAGCTGCTGAAGCCCAAGTTCAGCAGGCTGAACCCGCTGTCCGGCCTGAAGCGGATGTTCGGCCCGCATGCGCTCTGGGCGCTGGTGAAGGCATTGCTGAAGACCTCGGCGCTCACGCTCGTCGTGGTGCTGTCGGTGCGGCGGCTGGTACCCACCGTCATGGGGTCGGGGTCGCTGTCGGTCTCCAGCCTGCTCAGCATCTGCGTGTCGACGGCGCTGTCCGTGCTGCGGTACGCCGCGGTGGCCGGGCTGGTGATGGCGGCGGCTGACTACGCCGTCGTCCGCAAGCGCAACAACAAGCAGCTCAAGATGACCAAGCAGGAAGTCAAGGAGGAGCTGAAGAGCTCCGAGGGCGACCCACGACTGCGCGGTGCGGTTCGGTCACGACAGATGGCGATGCGGCGCAACCGCATGATGGCCGATGTGCCGCACGCCGACGTCGTCCTGGTCAACCCGACGCACGTGGCGGTGGCGCTGCGTTACGACCCGTCCCGCGGTGCGCCGCGGGTCGTGGCGAAGGGTGCCGATCACGTGGCCGCGCGGATCCGCGCGCTGGCCGAGGAGCACCGGGTGCCCATGGTGAGCGACGTGCCGCTGGCGCGCACGCTCTACCACGCATGCGACCTCGGTCAGGAGGTCCCCGCCGACCTGTACAAGGCGGTGGCCACGGTGCTGGCGTTCATCATGACGCTGAAGAAGCGCGGCTCCGCGGCGGGCGTGCATCGCGTGCGCACCCTCGCCCCCCGCTGACGAACTCCTGTTGGCCACGGGCTTGTGGCGCGATTGCCCGTCACGCGCGGCAGACCGGTTGAGTCACGCCTTGATCGCGGGCGAGGTGGATCGGCGGTCCGTGGCTTCGCTCGAGCCTGCTACGCCCTGCTTGATCGAGTCCAGGATCGCCAGCCCCTGACCGACGAGCGAAGAGACGACCTCGGTTACCCCCTCTGATCCGTTGAGGACGGTCAGGTTGGCGCCGGCCAGACCCTGCGCGGCCTTCTCCACGATGAGCGGGAGTTGGGCGATGATCTGCTGGTCGAGCGCGACGCGGTTGTGGGATTGAGCTGCCTCGGCGAGGATCTTGGTCCGCTCCGCGTCGGCTGCGGCGAGGATCCTCACCCGCTCCGCGTCGGCCTCTGCGGGTCGGACGACGGTGGATACGAGCGTCTGGCGGGCCAGTTCGGCCTGCTGCTGGGCCAGGGCGGTCTGGGCATCGATCACCTGCTGCTGCGCAACGGCGTGGGCCAGCGGTCCGGACTGGTCGGCCTTGGCTTGAGCCGCCTGGGTTTCAGCCGCGAACGTGGCCTTCGCGACGGCCGTTTGGCGGGCGAAGTCGGCCTGGTTGCGGTCGGACTCCTGCTGCGCCTCGGCAGCCACCTGGGCGGCCTTGGACCGGGTGACCGCGGTCTCGGCCTCGTAGTTGGCTTGGTTGCGAGCCGACTCCTGGGCCGCCGCCGCAGCGGTGGCGGCCGCGGCGGACTTCGCCGCTTCCACGTCGGCGGCGTACTGGGCCTGGACGACCTCGGTTTGACGGACGTACTCGGCCTGCGCGCGCAGCGACGCCTGCTGAGCCTCCGCGGCCGCCTGATCGGCCTGCGACGCCGCGACCTTCGCTGCGCGCTGGATGGCGGCGTTGTGCGGCGCTGCCATCGCGGCGATGTACCCCAGCCCCATGTCGTCGATCGACTGGATCTGCAGCGCATCGACGGTGAGACCGATCTTGGCCATCTCCTCCTTGGACCCGTCCAGCACCTCGGAGGCGAGCTTCTGCCGCTCGGTGACGATCTCCTCGACGGTCATCGAGCCGATGATCGAGCGGAGGTGACCGGAGAAGATCCGGCCGGTGAGCACCGACATCTGGGTCTGGTCGGAAAGGAAGCGCTGCGATGCGTTCACGATGGACTCGGTGTCGTTACCGACCTTGAACGCGATGACGGCCTTGACCTTCAGTGCGATGCCCTGCTTTGTCACACAGTTCTCTTCGACTTCGGATTCCGACATCGACAAGGTGATGAACCGCACCTTGCGAAACATCGGCGCGGCATAGGCGCCTCGACCGGTAACGACCCGGAACGGTGCGTCGGCGCCCTTGGCCTTGCCCCCCGAGATCAGCATTGCCTCGTCGGGGGCCGGAACGTGGTAACCGAGCATGGCGGAGGGTTCTCCTCAGAATCAGAAACGGATCACAGTTCGAGCAGGGAGTCGATCGGGTCCGACCACGGCAGCACGATCACCGTACGCGGGCCCAGCGTCTGCACGACGATCACCGCCTGACCCTTTGCGAGCGGTTCGGCGGAACGGGCGATGAATGTCTCCGTCCCACCACGGATGCGCACCTCGACTTCACCCGGCCCCGCATCGCCACGGGTCGCGGTCGTGATCCGGCCTGCCAAACCGATCGGGGAGCTCTCCGGTGCCGTCATCTGCCGCCCGACAGCGACGCTGGGCGCATGGTCCTCACGGCCGGATGCTACTACCGCTGCACCCCCACGATCGTCGACATCGGCTCCCTCCCGCCGGTGAATGACGAGAGCAGACCTGGTGAAATCCAACGGGACGGTTGCGATGTTGATCGGACGCGACGTCGCCGCCGGCTACAGGCGGCGGTCGACGTAGAACGAACGCTCGGCCGGCGCCGCGGCCGTGATGGTGACCGGCAGCCGGGCGGGTTGCCAGTCACGGAGCGCGTCGGACAGCTCGCCGCGCAGCTCGTCGATCCGGCTGCGCAGGTACTCGATGCGCGCGCGCAGGTGTGCGGGCACGGCAGGCATCTCGCTCAGCGGCGGCAGCAGGGCGGACGGCAGCAGCGCCTCCGCCGGCGCACCGGAACCGATCGAGCCATACAGCAGCTCCGCGGCCCGCTGCGCGTCTGCCTCGACGGCAGTGAGCACCTGCTCCCACTCCGGGTTCGCCGCCATGGCTCAGCCGACCCAGGCTCCGGCCGGGGCAGCCGCGGCCTGACCGGCGAGCTGCTCGGCAGCCCCGGACCAGGCCGCACCCAGGGTCGTCACGATGGTGCGCAGGGCCGGAAGGCGATGCACCTGCCCACCGCGCACGGCGAGCAGCTCACCGAGCAGGTAGGTGTAGATCGCGGACAGGTTGGCCGCCGGGCCGCCGGCGCCGGCGTCCAGGCTGGCGTGCAGCTCGGCGACGATCTCCAGCGCGTGCGCCAGATGCGTGGCGGCTGCGTGCGCGTCCGTGCCGGCCGCGGCTTCCGCGGCTTCCGCGGCTTCCGCGAGGTTCAGGTCCAGCCCGAGCCGGTCGTAGAGCATCACCACTCGCTGTGCGGGCGTCGCGGTCAACACGCGATCACGCAGGTATCGGGCACGCACTTCGTCGAGGGCCATGGTCTACCTCCTTCCCTAGTGGCCGGAGCTCGAACTGCTGGAGCTCGAGGAGTTGAGGTTGTTGAGCATCGAGGTGAGGAACGTCGACTGCGACTGCAGCCTCGCGAGCATCGTCTGCATCGCACTGAACTTGGCCTGCAGCCCAGCCTGGATGTCGGTCAGGCGTGCCGTCCAGTCAGCGATCTGGTTGTTGAGCGTCGACGACTGGGCGTTCGCGGAATTGATCGCCTGGGTGACGCTGCCCGTAGTGGCGTCCGTCGCGGTGGCCGCCGTGGTCTGCAGAGCCGTCGCGAACGAGCCGGCCACGGCGGTCTGGGTGGCCGCCGGATCCGCCGCGTACGCAGCCGCGAATGCCGCGGCGTCGAAGCTCATCACGCCGTTCTTGTCCATGTCGACGCCATAGGTCTTCAGCGAGCCGCCGCCCGACGTCCCCTTGCTGACCGCGAAGAGGATCGACTGAGCCAGGGTCTGCACGTCGAGGTTGCCCTGCAGGATCGCGCCCTTCGTGGAGTCGGTGGTGATCTCCTGGGACGCCGCGTTCGCGGCGGTGACGAGTGCCTGCACCTTGTCGCTGATGGACTTGGCGTCCGCGGCGACGGTGATGGTGACGCCGGTCGCGGGCGCGCTGACCGAGAAGGTGACGCCCGGGATCATCCCGGTGAATGTGTTGGTGGTGCTGCTGACCGTGTAGCCGCCGGCGAGCGGGTTGCCGACAGCGACCTTGGCGTTCTGGGCGGTGACGAGGTTGGTGGCGGCGACGTCGAAGCCGCTGCTGGTGAATGCGGCCGCGGTGCCCGTCGTCGTCGAGACGAGCTGCAAGACCGATCCGGTGTCGGTGTTGACCACGCTGGCCCGGACGCCGACGCTCGCGGTGTTGATGGCGGCGGCGACGTCCGCCGCGGCGCCGGACGTGAGCGAGATCGAGTGTGCGGTGCCGTCCGCTGATGTGATCGTGATGCCGTTCGCCGGGGCACTGACCACGTTGCCGGACGCATCCGCGGCGACTGTGCTCACCTGAGCGCGGGCCAGCTGCACCACGTCGAACGCGGTCGTGCCGACCGCCGCCGAGCCCGTCGAGCTCGCAACCACGCTGCTCGTCGACGAGC
>JAVHVL010000153.1:0-13079 GCA_032160565.1 Pseudonocardiales bacterium
ATCAGGTGCTCGACAGCCAGTCGGGCTCCGGCGACGTCGTCGGTGCGGATCACGTCGACTGCCGGCGACCGTAGCGCTCGGGCGATCGTCACGATCGGTCGGCGTCCAGCGAGCTCTTCGATGTCGCGGCGGGGGAGGAGCGAGCCGATCAGGATCAGCGCCTCGCACCGGTGGTCGATCAGCGATTGGACGGCCCGCTGCTCGCCACGGGCCGGAGAGACCGCTCCGAGCGCCAGGTCGTAGTCGGCCGCGTCCGCTGCCCGGTACAGGCTCTCGACCAGGTGGGCATGGAACTCGTGGTGCAGGCCGAACACCACACCGATCGTGCGGCTTCGACTGCTGCGGAGCAGCCGGGCATGCTCGTCGCGGTGGTAGGACAGCTCCTCGGCCGCTCGCATGACACGGTCCCGGTTGGCCGGGCTAGCTCCGGGAACCCCGCGGAACACGATGGACACCAGCGCGCGGGACACCCCGGCGCGTCGGGCGACATCGCTCATGGTGACCGGCCGTGGGCCTTCGTCGACGCGCATGGCGCTCCTTCGTCAACAGCGCCCGAAGGCGAGTCTAGATCGATTTAGGTTACGCCTTGACTGGACTAATAGATGGGCTGAGACTAGATCGATCTAGGGACTGGAGCGGCGATGAACCAGCACGTGGAAAGGCTCGATCGAATCCGGATCGGTCTGGTCGGGGCCGGGCGGATCGGTACGTCGCATGCCGAACTGCTTGCCCGCCGAGTCCCGCGCGCGACCCTGCGCGCCGTCGCGGACCCTCGGCCGGAGGCGGCAAGTGCGCTCGCTTCTCGGTATGGATGCGCCGCGGCGTCCGACCCCGCTGAGCTGCTCGCTGACCCGACCATCCAGGCGGTGGTGATCGCCGCGTCGGCCGAGGCGCACGCACAACTCATCGTGGCTGCGGCGGCGGCCGGCAAGGCGGTCTTCTGCGAGAAGCCGATGGGGCTCACCCTCGAGGACATCGACCGGGCGATCGCGGCGGCCAGCCGTGCGCGGGTCCAGCTACAGGTCGGTTTCAACCGGCGGTTCTCGCCCGACTTCGCTGCGGCGAGGCAGATCGTGGCCGATGGCGGCATCGGCACCGTGCAGCTGATGCGGTCGCTCACCCGCGACCCGGGGCTGGCCGATCCGGCCGGAGTGCCGCCGTGGACGATCTTCCTGCAGACCCTCATCCACGACTTCGACACATTGCTCTGGCTCAACCCCGGCGCGAGCGCCACCAGCGTGTATGCCACCGCCGATGCGCTGGTGGCACCGGACTTCAAGGACGCCGGCCTGCTCGACACCGCCGTCGTGGTGATCACGTTCGACAACGGCGCGATCGGAACCGCGGAGGCCAGCTTCTCGGCCGCCTACGGCTACGACGTCCGGGGTGAGGTCTTCGGCTCAGCGGGGATGGTCACCGCGGGGGACACCGCGCGCAACTCGCTCATCCGTTACGACCGCACCGGGCGCCACGTCGACACGGTTCGCGGTGACGTCGAGCTGTTTCGCGACGCCTACATCGCGGAGTTCGTCGAGTTCGCCGACGCCGTCCGGGAGGGCCGGGAACCGGCGGTGACCGGCCACGATGCGCGCCGCGCGCTCGTGCTGGCCCTGGCCAGTATCGAATCGGTCAAGACCGGAGTCCCGGTTCCCGTCGAGAGGATCGACATCCGTTGAGCGCCGGCCACGGATTCACCCTCGCCGTCTGCGCCGAAATGGTGTTCCGCGACAGGCCGTTCGACGAGCGCGTTCGGATCATCCACGACCTCGGCTTCGGCGTAGAGATATGGGGCTGGGCGACGAAGGACCTCACCGCGCTCGCGAGGACCGGCGCCCGGTTCACCTCGATGACCGGTTACCTCGAAGGTGACCTGATCGACCCCGACGGCGCCGATGCGCTGCTGCGTACCGCCGAGCAGTCGATCGCGGCGGCCCACCGGCTCGGCGCGCCGAACCTCAACCTGCACGGCACCGGTCTGGATGCACGCGGGTTACCTGCCCGACCGGTCGAGCGTGTCACCGGAACGATGTGGCTGGCCGCCGAACGAACCTTGCGCCGGGTCGCCGAACTCGGCCGGCGCGACGGTGTCGTGTTCACCCTCGAGAACCTCAACACCGCGGTCGACCACCCCGGAACGCCGTTCGCCCGCGCGGCAGACACCGAGGCCCTCATCTGCGCCGTCGACAGCCCGCACCTTCGGATGAATCTCGATCTTTACCACGCCCAGATCGGTGAAGGGAACCTCATCGAACTCGTCCGCCGCAGCGTCGGCTATGTCGGCGAGGTCCAGGTCGCCGACGTGCCCGGACGCTGCGAGCCCGGAACCGGCGAGATCAACTACCCCGCGATCGCGAACGCCCTCCACGACGCCGGATACACGGGCGTCGTCGGCCTCGAGGCCTGGGCCTCCGGCGACAGTCACACCGCACTCGACCGCTTCAGAACCGCATTCACCGCCGCACCGACCGGCTGAACCAGCAGTGCGAACCAGGCTTGCCTGCGGCCCCCCGGGCAGCGTTTGGCACACAGCGTCCCAGGCAGTGCCCCCGCCAGTGCCCCCGGCAGGATTCGAACCTGCGCCACCGCCTCCGGAGGGCGGTGCTCTATCCCCTGAGCTACGGGGGCGGCAAACCCGCACAGCTTATCAGCGCCGGCGGCTGGCGATTCGTGGTCGAGCGGCCCTCGGGATCACCCGGCCGGAGGCGGCAACGCGGTTGCGCCGAGCTTGCGGAGCATCTGCTCCATCAGCACGATCTCGCCGGACTGTGCGTTGACCATCGATGTCGCCAGGTCGCGGACGAACGACTCGCCGGCGTGCTGCGCCGCGTACTGCGCCATGGGCACGCCGCCCTGGTGGTGGTGGATCATCAGCTGCAGGAACAGCACGTCCAGCGCCTTGCCGTGCAGCGTCTCCAGCTTGTCGATCTGCGCCGGCGTCGCCATTCCGGGCATGAGGGCGCCGCCGGTCAGGTGTGCGTGCCCGCTCATCCAGGCCATCTCGGTCGTGCTGCCGCGGGGCAACCCCCAGCTGTCGAGCCAACCCTGCATCTGCCCGACCTGGAAGTACTGCGAAGTCTCGATGTCGTAGGCGAGCACCTTGACCGCTGGGTCGTCGGTGTTGTCCCGGGCGTAGCCGGCCATGGTGATGGCCTGATTGTGATGCGTGGACATGTCGCGGGCGAAGCCGGCGTCGACGGACGTGGTGCTCGGGGTCGCCGTCGATGACGAGTCGGTGCCCCACAGGTGGCCGATCGCCGCCGCGGCGACCAGCGCGGCGATCGACAGCACGGCGACCAGCGCGACGATCAGCCGTCGTGACGGCGCCGGCAGAGCCTGCGCCGACGGAGCCTGGGCCGGCGGAGCCTGCGCCGGCAGAGCCTGGGCCGGCGGAGCCTGCGCCCCCGGCTCCGCGGTCGCCTCGTCCACCGAGCCCAACTCACCCGTCACGGGGTCGCGGACGCGGACACCGGTTGTGACAGCGGGCTGCCGAAGGTGCTCGGGTGCGCCTTGAAGGTGGGCTGCGAGCAGGTGGCGCCGTACTCCGGTGTGGTCTTCGGGTTGAACCGCAGCGCCTCGATGAACTTGCTGATCCGCGGGTCCGACGCGGAATCCACCTTGAGCTCGTAGCCCCACGACTGCAGGGAGATCGGTGAGCTCAGGTTGGGGTACGGGCTCATCGCCATGTAGTCCTTGCCGTTCACCAGAGCAGACAGTGTCGCGACATCGGCGGCGGCCAGCCCGGGCTTGTAGGTGATCCACACCGCGCCGTGCTCGAGCATGTGCACGGCGTTCTCGTTGGCGATCGCGTTGGCGTAGACGGTGCCGGCGCAATCCGCCCAGTACGGGCTGTGGTTGCCGCCGACCGGGGGCGTGGCGTCGTACTTCACCGTGGTAGCGACGTGGTTACGGCTCGCCTCGGGCGTGAACGTGACGCCCTGGATGTCCTTGGCGCATTGCAGCTCGTTGAGGTAGGTCGTCGAGTTGCTGCCGATCATCTTCGTGCAGCCGCCGTTGGCCGCCGGCTTGGCCTTGTGGCCGACCACCGCGAACGTCACGATGCCCACCGCGAACGCCACGATGACGATCGTCGTGACGATCAGCCCCCAGGGTGTCTGCTTCTGGTTGACGATCGACTTGCCGGGCTTCTTCTTGACCGGTGGCCGCGCCCCCGGAGCCCCGGCGCGCGGTCGTACGGCGCCTGCCTTGGACGCGCCGGACTTGGCCGACGTCGACGGAGGTGACTTGCGCTGGGCCATGGGCCTGCCTTCTCGTGGCCTGCGGGACGGGGAGAGCGAACCACGCAAGTCTAGGTTGTGGCCATGAATAGGGCCGGACGGCTGCGCCCGGCACCGGCGAATCCGCCTGTGGACGGCCACTACGATTGCCCGGTGACCCCCGCCGAACTGTCCGCCGCCGTGCTCGCCGCGGTGACCGACTGCCTTGCCGCGGGCGATTTTGCCGGCTCCGCACCGGCCGAGGTCACGATCGAGCGCCCGAAGAACCCCGATCACGGAGACTACGCCACGAACGTCGCACTGCGGCTGGCCAAACCGGCCGGGCGCCCGGCGCGAGAGGTGGCCGAGGCGATCGCCGCGCGGTTGCGGGTGGCTGACGGCATTGCGCGCGTCGACGTCGCGGGGCCGGGCTTCCTGAACATCACACTGGCGGCCGGCGCGCTGGGTGGGCTGGCGCGCACGATCGTCGAGGCCGGCCCGGCGTACGGGCGGGGCAACGCGCTGGCCGGGCAGAACCTGAACCTCGAGTTCGTCTCCGCGAACCCCACCGGGCCGATCCACATCGGCGCCGTGCGGTGGGCGGCAGTCGGTGATGCGCTGGCCCGCCTGCTCCAGGCCAACGGCGCCCAGGTCACTCGCGAGTACTACTTCAACGACGCCGGCAGCCAGATCGAGCGCTTCGCCCGCACACTGCGCGAGGTGGCCAACGGCCGCCCGGTGCCCGACGACGGTTACGCAGGCGCCTACATCGACGAGATCGCGGCATCGGTCGTGGCGGCCAACCCTGGCGTGCTGCAGCTGCCGGACGACGAGCAGGCCGAGGTGTTCCGTCGGGACGGCGTGGAGCTGATGTTCACCGAGATCCGCGACTCGCTCGCGGGCTTCGGCGTGATCTTCGACGTCTACTTCAACGAGCGCGACCTGCATGAGCGCGACGAGCTCGGCACGGCCCTGAAGCGGCTGCGCGAGCAGGGGCACGTCTACGAGGCCGACGGCGCCACCTGGCTGCGCACCACCGACTTCGGCGACGACCGCGATCGCGTCCTGGTGCGGGGCAGTGGCGAATGGACCTACTTCGCGGCCGATTGCGCGTACTACCTCGACAAGCGGGAGCGTGGCTTCGACAAGGTTGTGATCATGCTCGGGGCCGACCACCACGGGTACGTCAACCGGCTGCGCGCCATGGCTACCTGCTTCGGCGACGACCCGGACCAGACCCTCGAGATCCTGATCGGCCAGCTGGTGAACCTGGTCAAGGACGGCGAGCCGGTGCGCATGAGCAAGCGCGCGGGCAACGTGGTGGTCCTGGCCGACCTGGTGGACTCCATCGGTGCCGATGCGGCGCGGTATGCACTGGTCCGCTATTCCTCCGAGCAGACCATCGACATCGATCTCGACCTGTGGGCCCGCAAGACCAGCGACAACCCGGTCTATTACGTGCAGTACGCCCACGCCCGGCTGGCCTCGCTGCAGCGCAACGCGGTCGAACTCGGCATCCTGCGCACGGCGGACCCGGATCTCGGCCTGCTCAGCCACGACCGCGAGACGGATCTGCTCGGCGTGCTCGGCGAGTTCCCGCGGGTGGTTGCCGCCGGTGCCGAGCTGCGGGCACCGCACCGCGTCGCGCACTACCTCGAGTCGCTGGCCGGCACCTACCACCGCTTCTACGACGCCTGCCGCGTGCTGCCGATGGGCGACGAGCCGGGCACGCCGCTGACCGACGCCCGCCTCTGGCTGTGCGAGGCCACGCGGGTCGTGCTCGAGAACGGCCTTGGGCTGTTGGGCGTCTCGGCTCCGGAGCGGATGTAATGAGCCGCTCCGCACACCCGGCCGGACCCCGGCACGCGGACGTGCTCCCCGAAGGGCACGCCGCCGCGGAGCCCACCGACGTCAACGCCCTCGACGCCGCGATCTGGCCGTCGTCCGCGCGCCGCATCGACGGCGTGCTGCACATCGGCGGCGCGCCGGTCACGGAGCTGGCCGCCGAGCACGGCACGCCCGCCTTCCTGCTCGACGAGGAGGATCTCCGCGAGCGGGCCCGCGCGTACGCGGCGGCCTTCGCCGGCGTCGACGTGTACTACGCGGGCAAGGCGTTCCTCTGCACCGCGGTGGCGGGCTGGGTCGCCGAGGAGGGGCTCGGGCTCGACGTGTGCACCGGTGGCGAGCTGGCCGTCGCGCTGGCCGCCGGCTTCCCCGCCGGGCGGATCGGCATGCACGGCAACAACAAGTCCCGGGCTGAGCTGGCGCGCGCAGTCGAGGCGGGGGTCGGGCATGTCGTCGTCGACTCCTTCGACGAGATCGAGCGACTGGCCGCGATCGCGGCGGCCACGGGCATCCGGCAGCGGGTCCTCGTCCGCGTCACCGTCGGCGTCGAGGCGCACACCCATGAGTTCATCGCCACTGCCCACGAGGACCAGAAGTTCGGGTTCTCGCTGCGCGACGGCGTGGCCGAACGGGCCGTCGCGGCGGTGCTGGAGTCCGACGCGCTGGAGTTCCGCGGCCTGCACTCGCACATCGGCTCGCAGATCTTCGACACGGCCGGCTTCGAGGTCGCTGCGCACCGCGTCGTGGCCCTGGCGGCAACGATCCGCGACCGCCACGGCGTCGAGGTCGGCGAGATCAACCTCGGCGGCGGGCTGGGCATCGCGTACGTGTCCGGCGACGACCCGGAGTCGCCGAAGCAGACCCTCGAGCGGCTCACCGCCATCGTCGAACGCGAATGCGCCGCGACGGGGCTGCGCGTGCCGAAGCTTTCCGTGGAGCCCGGACGGGCCATCGTCGGCCCGAGCGCGATCACCGTGTACGAGGTCGGCACGGTCAAGGAGGTCGTGCTCGACGGCGGGGTGAGCCGGTCCTACGTTTCCGTCGACGGCGGGATGAGCGACAACATCCGCACCGCCCTGTACGACGCGGCCTACACCTGCACGATCGCGAACCGGGCGTCCGACGCCGAGCCGACGCTGTCGCGCATCGTCGGGAAGCACTGCGAGAGCGGCGACATCGTGGTGCGCGACGCCTGGCTCCCCGGCGACGTCGCGCCCGGTGACCTCGTCGCCGTGGCGGCCACCGGCGCCTACTGCCGCAGCATGGCCAGCAACTACAACTTCGTGCCGCGGCCGCCCGTCGTCGCGGTGCGGGGCGGCGCGTCGAGGATCATCGTGCGACGCGAGACCGAGGACGATCTGCTCCGCCTCGACGCCGGCTGGGAGGCCCCGCATGAGTGACGCACTGCGGGTTGCGCTGCTGGGCTGCGGCACGGTCGGCTCGCACATCGTGCGGTTGCTCGACGAGCAGTCCGACGACCTCACGGCCCGGATCGGCGTCCCGCTGGAGCTCGCGGGCATCGCGGTGCGGCGGCCGGGCAGGCACACCGACATCCCGCCGGAGCTGCTCACCACCGACGCCGCCGAGCTGGTGTCCCGTGCGGATGTCGACCTCGTGGTCGAGGTGATCGGCGGCATCGAGCCGGTGCGCAGCCTGTTGCTGAGCGCGCTGCGCAGTGGCAAGAGCGTCGTCAGCGCCAACAAGGCCCTGCTCGCCGAGGACGGCGCCACGCTGCACGATGCCGCGGCGACGGCGGGCGTGGACCTGTACTACGAGGCGGCGGTGGCCGGCGCCATTCCGCTGCTGCGCCCGCTGCGCGAGTCGCTGGCCGGTGACCGCATCACCCGCGTGATCGGCATCGTGAACGGCACGACGAACTTCATCCTGTCCCGCATGGACGCCACCGGCTCCGGCTTCGACGAGGCCCTCGCCGAGGCGACCGCGCTCGGCTACGCCGAGGCCGACCCGACGGCCGACGTCGACGGCTTCGACGCCGCAGCCAAGGCCGCCATCCTCGCCGGGCTCGCGTTCCACACCCGCGTCACGACCTCGGACGTCTATCGCGAAGGCATCGGATCGGTCACCGCCGCCGACCTGGCCAGCGCCCGCGCGATGGGCTGCACGGTGAAGCTCCTGGCGATCTGCGAGCGGGCGAGGGACCCCGACGGCAACGAGCAGGTCGCCGTGCGCGTGCATCCGGCGATGATCCCGCGCACGCACCCACTTGCCGGTGTCGGCGATGCCTTCAACGCCGTCTTCGTCGAGGCCGAGGCGGCCGGCTCACTGATGTTCTACGGGCGCGGCGCGGGTGGCGCGCCCACCGCGAGCGCGGTGCTCGGCGACTTGGTGGCCGTGGCCCGCAACCGGGTCAGCGGCAGCCGCGGCGCGGGGGAGAGTGCGTACGCGGACCTGCCGGCGCAGGCCATCAGCGACGTCGTCACGCGCTATCACGTCGCCTTGGACGTGGCCGACCAGCCCGGCGTGCTCGCCGGAGTCGCCGGGGCGTTCGCCGAGCACGGGGTGAGCATCCAGACCGTGCGGCAGGAGGGTCGCGGCGACGCGGCCACGCTCGTCCTGGTCACGCACAGCGCGAGGGATTCGGCACTGGCCGGCACCGTCGACCGGCTGGCCGGCATGACGTTCGTTAGGCGCGTCGCAAGCGTCATGCGCGTCGAAGGCATGACGGCGGACTGACGATGGCGATGACCGCATGGCCAGGGCTGATCGAGGCGTACCGCGCACGGTTGCCCGTAGGTGACGCGACTCCGGTGATCACCTTGTTCGAGGGGGGCACCCCGCTGGTCGCTGCGCGGGAGTTGTCGGCGCGGACCGGGTGTGAGGTGTATCTGAAGGTCGAGGGCGCCAACCCAACGGGTTCGTTCAAGGATCGCGGGATGACGGTGGCGATCTCGAAGGCGGCGGAGGAGGGCGCCCGGGCCGTGATCTGTGCGTCCACGGGCAACACGTCGGCCAGCGCCGCGGCGTATGCGGTGCGTGCGGGTATGACCTGCGCGGTGCTGGTGCCGCAGGGAAAGATCGCGCTCGGCAAGATGGCGCAGGCGTTGGTGCATGGTGCCCGGTTGTTGCAGGTGGACGGCAACTTCGACGACTGCCTGGAGCTGGCCCGCAAGCTGGCGGTGGATTATCCGGTGGCGCTGGTGAACTCGGTCAACCCGTACCGGCTGGAGGGGCAGAAGACGGCGGCGTTCGAGGTCTGCGACGTGCTCGGCCGCGCCCCGGACGTGCATTGCGTTCCGGTGGGCAACGCCGGGAACATCACCGCGTATTGGCGGGGTTACCGCGAGTACGCCGATGACGGTGTCGTGTCGGGGACGCCGCGGATGTTCGGCTTCCAGGCGGCGGGTGCCGCGCCGATCGTGAGGGGCGCTCCGGTGCTCACGCCGACCACGATCGCGACGGCCATCCGGATCGGCAACCCCGCGTCGTGGCAGTTCGCCGTCGATGCCCGCGACGAGTCCGGCGGGCTCATCGACGCCGTCACGGACAAGCAGATCCTGGAGGCCTATCGCCTGGTGGCGCGGGCGGAGGCGGTGTTCGTGGAGCCGGCGTCGGCGGCCAGCATCGCCGGGCTGCTGCAGACCGCGGCGGACGGGCGGCTGCCGACGGGGTCCACGGTGGTGTGCACCGTCACGGGCAACGGCCTGAAGGACCCGGAGTGGGCGATCGCGGGGGCGCCGAAGCCGATCACCGTCCCGGTCGACGCAGCGGCCGCCGCCACCCGGCTGGGGCTGGCATAGCGATGCCACGTCCGGCGTTCCGGGGCGGGCCGGTGCACGTGCGGGTGCCGGCCACCAGCGCGAATCTCGGCCCCGGCTTCGACTCGCTCGGGCTGGCGCTGAGCCTGTTCGACGATGTGGTCGCGCGGGTCGCCGACGACGGCCTTGTCGTCGACGTGGCGGGGGAGGGCGCGGACGTGCCGCGCGACGAGACCCATCTGGTGGTCCGCGCGATGCGGGCCGGCTTCGAGCGGCTCGGCGGGCAGCCGCACGGGCTGGAGCTGTCGTGTGCGAACCGGATCCCGCACTCGCGCGGGCTGGGCTCCTCCGCCGCCGCGATAGTGGCCGGGGTCGTGCTCGCCCGGGCGCTGGTGGTGGGCGGCGCGCAGCGGCTGCCGGATGCCGAGCTGCTCGCCCTGGCCGCGGAGCTGGAGGGGCACCCGGACAACGTGGCCGGCTGCCTGCTCGGCGGATTGACGGTGGCCTGGACGGACACCGCGGCCCGGGCGGTGCGCCTGGACTGCGACCCCGGCATCCGCCCCGTCGTGTTCGTGCCGCCGTTCACAGCGTCGACCGCTCAGGCCCGAGGGCTGCTGCCGGCCACCGTCCCGCACGCGGACGCCGCGTTCGCCGCCGGGCGCTCCGCGCTGCTGGTGGCCGCCCTCACCGGCGCGACGGGCGCCCAGTTCGCCGCCACCGAGGACCGGCTGCACCAGCAGTACCGGGCGCCGGCCATGCCGCAGAGCGCCGAGCTGGTCGCCGTATTGCGGGCCTCCGGGGCCGCGGCGGTGGTCTCCGGGGCCGGTCCGACGGTGCTCGCGCTGGCTCGAGATGAGGTGGAGGCCGAGAAGCTTCTGCCCCTCGCGCCGCCGGACTGGCAGCCCCTCGCCCTGGCCGTAGACCCGGTCGGCGCGCACGTCCTGGTGCGCTGAGCTACCTCCACCCGGCCTGATTTCGCCGTTCCGGGAACACGCCGTCGGGTCCCGATGTTGCCGCATGTAGAGCGAGCGTCTAGGCTCACTCGCGTCAGTCCAGGCGCCACCGATGTCCGGTTAGCGCCGCCCCCGCCCGATCGCAGTGATCACCACGGCATCCCCAGGCCATCACTGCTGCATCGTGGCCGGGACACTGGCTCACCACACAGGCTCCCCGACATCGTGCTCGGGAGAACTGGATCGAGGCGGTTCGCCGGCCCGATCCGTCGTACCGGTCGCGCTGCGTAACCCACGCGCCGACCACCCTCGGAAGGATCCGAAGTCACCGTGACAGACACCTACGAGCAGACCCCGCCTGCCGCCGTCGACCAGGCCGGGCGCTCCGCGCCGGCCGGCGACACGAACGGCAGCAAGGCGGCTCGCCCCGCCAAGCGAGGGTCGCTCTCGTCCATGCTGCTGCCCGAGTTGCAGCAGCTGGCAAGCGGCATGGGCATCAGCACCACCAAGATGAAGAAGAGCGACCTGGTCGCGGCAATCCAGGCCGCCGGCGGCACCGCCGCTCCGGCCGGCCGGGTCGCCGAGCGCCCCAGCCGTGCGGCGAACGGCGCTGCCCCCAAGGCCGACGAGCGCGCCGACGAGGCGCCCCGGCAAGCCGAGTCACCCGCCGACGAACCACGCCAGCAGGAGCGCCAGCAGCAGCCCCGCCAGCAGACCAGTGAGCAGCAGGCCGGCGACCAGCCGGCCGGCGAGCAGCACGGCGGTGAACAGCAGGGCGGCGACCAGCCCCCGCGCCGCGCGGAGCAGCCGCAGCGCCAGGGCGGCCAGAACCGCCAGAGCCGCAATGATCAGGGCGGCCAGAACCGCACTGACCAGGGCGGCCAGAGCCGAAATGACCAGGGCGGCCAGAGCCGGGGCGAGCAGAGTCGCCAGACCAACCAGAACCAGGGCGGCGGCAACCAGGGCGGCCAGAACCAGGGCGGGAGCCAGAACCGGCAGGGCCAGGACGGCGACGACGATTTCGACGGCAGCCGCCGCCGTGGTCGCCGCTACCGCGACCGCCGGGGCCGCAACCGCGAACGTGTCGGCGGCGGTGCCGTCGGTAACACCGACGTCGAGCCGACCGTGTCCGAGGACGACGTGCTGGTGCCCGTCGCCGGCATCCTCGACGCGATCGAGGAGAAGAACACCTGGTTCGTGCGGACCAACGGCTACTTCGCCAGCTCCGACGACATCTACGTCGCGAACACCTACGTCCGCCGCTTCGGGCTACGCCGCGGCGACACTGTCACCGGCGCCGTCAAGCAGTCGCGCGACGGTGACCGCCGCGAGAAGTACAACCCGCTCGTCCGGCTCGACACGGTCAACGGCGCCGATCCGGAGCAGTCCAAGAGCCGGATCGAGTTCACCAAGCTCACGCCGCTCTATCCCCAGGAGCGGCTGCGTCTGGAGACCGAACCGCACATCCTCACCACCCGCGTCATCGACCTGGTGATGCCCATCGGCAAGGGCCAGCGCGCACTGATCGTCTCGCCGCCGAAGGCGGGCAAGACGATGGTGCTGCAGTCCATCGCCAACGCCATCGCGGTGAACAACCCCGAGGTGCACCTCATGGTCGTGCTCGTCGACGAGCGCCCGGAAGAGGTCACCGACATGCAGCGCTCGGTGCGCGGCGAGGTCATCGCCTCCACCTTCGACCGGCGCCCGCAGGACCACATCACGGTCGCCGAGCTGTCGATCGAGCGCGCCAAGCGCCTCGTGGAGATGGGTCACGACGTCGTCGTCCTGCTGGACTCCATCACCCGGCTCGGTCGCGCCTACAACCTCGGCGCGCCCGCCAGCGGCCGCATCCTCTCCGGTGGTGTCGACTCCACGGCGCTCTACCCGCCGAAGCGATTCCTGGGTGCGGCCCGCAACATCGAGAACGGCGGCTCGCTGACGATCATCGCAACGGCGCTCGTCGAGACCGGTTCCGCCGGTGACACCGTGATCTTCGAGGAGTTCAAGGGAACGGGCAACGCCGAGCTCAAGCTGGACCGCAAGATCGCAGACAAGCGGGTCTTCCCGGCGATCGACGTCGACCAGTCCTCGACGCGCAAGGAAGAGATCCTGCTCTCGCCCGACGAGCTGGCCGTCACGATCAAGCTGCGCCGCGTGCTGCACGCGCTGGAGTCGCAGCAGGCAATCGACCTGCTCCTCGACCGGTTGAAGAAGACTAGGACGAACCTGGAGTTCCTCATGCAGATCGCCAAGACGACACCTGGTCAGGAGTAATCCGGCCAAACCAGGTCGAAGGCCCCGCTGTCCGCACCGGACGGCGGGGCCTTCGCCTTGTTCGGGAAGGCAACGAG
>JAVHVL010000201.1:0-6932 GCA_032160565.1 Pseudonocardiales bacterium
CGTCCTGCAGCCCGAGAAGGTCCGCGAATGCGATGCGCAGCAGCTCCTGGCGACGCACGCCACGGACGACCGCCACGGCACCGGTCGGCTCGGGCTGGCGCGCGGCGGATTCTGCCATCGCGGCCTCGATCTCCGGACGCCCCCGCGGCGCGAGCTGGGCGTCGTCGGCGAGCAGCTGCAGCGCCTCCGGTGCCCGCCCGAGCATGCGCGCCACGTAGCGACTCGTGCCGAGCAGGTACGCCAATCGCGACGCGACAGCACCTTCGTCCCGGAGCAGCCGCAGGTACCACGGCGTCGACCCGAGCTCGTCGGAGACGCGGCGGTAGGCGAGCAGCCCGCCGTCGGGATCGGGTGCGTCGGCGAAGTCCGACAGCAGGACGGGGAGCAGCGTCTTCTGCAGCACCGCGCGCCGCGACAAACCCGAGGTGAGCGATTCGATGTGCCGAAGTGCCGCATCCGGATCGGCGAACCCGAGCGCGGCCAGCCGGCGACCCGCCTCCGTGGGGGTGAGCCGCAGCCCCTCGGACGGCACCCGCGCGACCGCCTCCAGCAGCGGGCGGTAGAAGAGTTTCTCGTGCAGCCGGCGGACCTCACGGGCGTGCAGCGCCCACTCCGCCTCGAACACGGCACGGGCGTCGCCGCGCTGGTCCGGCCGGAACCCCAGCGCGAGCCCTAGCCAGTTCAGGGCGGCCGCCTGGTCGGGGACGAGGTGGGTGCGCCGCAGCCGCCGCAGCTGCAGCCGGTGCTCCACCGCACGCAGGAACCGGTAGGCGTCGATCAGACTCATGGCGTCGTCGCGCCCCACGTACCCGCCGTCGCGCAGCGCGTCGAGCGCGGGGAGCGTGCCCGCCACACGCAGCGACTCGTCTCCCCTGCCGTGCACCAGCTGCAGCAGCTGCACGGCGAACTCGACGTCACGCAGCCCGCCCCGGCCGAGCTTGATCTCGCGCTCGGCGATCGCCACCGGGATGTGCTCGACCACGCGCCGCCGCATGCCGCGGACGTCGGCGACGAAGTCCGGCCGCTCGGCCGCGACCCAGACCAGCGGCGCCATCGCCTCGCGATAGCCCGCGCCCAGCTCGAGGTCGCCGGCGACCGGCCGCGCTTTCAGCAGCGCCTGGAATTCCCACGTGCTCGCCCACCGTCGGTAGTACGCCTGGTGGCTGGCCAGCGTGCGCACCAGCGGCCCGTCCTTGCCCTCGGGGCGCAGCGCGGCATCCACCTCCCACGCGACGGCCCGGCAGATCCGCATCGTGTCGGAGGCGAGCTTGGCGGCGGTCACCAGCGCCCGCTCGGTGTCTGCGCTGTCCGCGTCCACCGGCTCGCCGACGAAGATGACGTCCACGTCCGACACGTAGTTCAGCTCGCGCCCGCCCGCCTTTCCCATTGCCACGATCGCCAGCCGGCACGGCGTGGCCGACTCGGGCAGCTCGGCCGCGGCCACGGCGAGCGCCGCCTGCAAGGTGTGGCCGGCGAGATCGGCGAGCGCCTCGGTGACTTCCATCAGATCGAGCTCGCCGGTCAGGTCGCGGCCGGCGATCGCGACGAGTTCGCGCCGGTACGCGTCGCGGAGCGCCCCGACAGCCGCCGATCCGGTGATGCGCGCACGCGCCCCGCTGGTGCCGGTGACCGGCCTGCCCGCATCGGCTCCGACTGCCGCGGCCAGCCGCGCCGAGATACCGGCCGCGTCGTAGTCGCCGAGCAGCGCGCGCCAGTCGGTCGGGTGTGCGCGCAGGTGCTGGCCGAGTTCGAGCGAGACGCCGAGCAGGCTGAGCAGCCGCCCTCGCAGCTCACCGCTCGTGGCGAGGGCAGCGCGCAACTCCGCTCCGTCGGGCGTCGACGCGAGGTCGGCCAGTGCGGCCAGCGCGGCGTCGGGGTCAGCGGTGCGGCCGAGCGCGGCGATGATGACCGCGGCGCGGTCGTCCGCCGGCGCATTGCGGATCGGGTCCCACCAGCCGAGGGTCGGGCCGGCAAGCAGCTCCCCCGCCCGGGCGCCGTCGACGAAGGACAGCCGGGTCAGCCGCAGGGCCAACCGCCCCCCGCCAGCGGCGTCAGTCATGCCCCTGCGGCCGCAGGCCTGGCATCGGCAACACACCGGGCGAGCGGGCCGCGTTCGCTTCCGCGGCCAGGGCCGCCCTGATCGCGGCGGGGTCGGTGATCGGTGCGGCCGTGGACGTCGGGATCGAGCGCGGCGCCGGCACGGCGGACGGCTCGGCGACGACGCCGGCGAAGGACGCCGCGAAGGGCTGCCACACCTCGGCGATGTCGGCGTGAACGGCATCCGTCCGGGCCAGCAGCCGCTCGACGTCGTACCCGTCCAGTGCGCCGGCATCCCCCGCGGCCCAGGCACGCACGAGCGCCGGGGTGGTCTCGATGTGGAACTGGATCCCCCACGCCAGCCGGCCGAGCCGGAACGCCTGCACGTCGCAGCCCGGCGAACTGGCGAGCTGTACCGCGCCCGGCGGCATCCGGACGATCGCGTCGAAGTGCCACTGGATGACGTCCGGGGTGATGGGCAGCGGGCCGAACAGCGGATCGGTCGAGGCCATGGCACGCTTGGCGATCAGCTGGGCGCCGAACTCCGGGCCGTCGGGGTTCGGGGCGACCGCGCCGCCGTTCGCGACCGCCAGCAACTGCGCGCCGAGGCACACGCCGAGGGTCGGCAGTTCGCGGCTGACGGCCTCGCGCAGCAGCGCGCGCACCGCCGGCAGCCAGGGCGCGCGCGCATCGTCATCGGCGCCGAACTCGCCGCCGAGCACGACCAGCCCGCCGAACTCACCAAGATCCGGCGGCAGGGCCTCGCCGGCCGCTGCATTGCGAACGTCGAGCGTCAGGCCGGCGTCGGTCAGCCACTCCCCGAGCGGGCCGGCCGGGTCACTGCTGTCGTTCTGGATGACCAGGACGGGGGCGGCTGCCATGCCTGCGATCGTAGTGAGCGCGGGATCAGAGCGTCGGGAGGTAGCGGCGCAGCTCGAACGGGCTGACCTCCGCGCGGTACTCGATCCACTCCTCGCGCTTGTTACGCAGGAAGAAGTCGAAGACGTGCTCGCCGAGGGTCTCGGCCACCAGCTCGGAGTCCTCCATGACGCGCAGCGCGTCGGAGAGGTTGTGCGGCAACTCGTCGTAACCCAGTGCACGGCGCTCGGTGTCCGAGAGCGTCCAGACGTCGTCCTCGGCGCCGGGCGGCAGCTCGTAGCCCTCCTCGATGCCCTTCATGCCGGCGGCGAGCAGCACCGCGAACGCGAGGTACGGGTTGCAGGCCGAGTCGAGGCTACGGACCTCGACACGGGTGGAGTTGGCCTTGCCGGGCTTGTACATCGGCACCCGGACGAGCGCGGAGCGGTTGGCGTGCCCCCAGCAGACGAATGTGGGCGCCTCCACGAGCTGCCCGCGCGCGGCATAGCCCCACAACCGCTTGTAGGAGTTGACCCACTGGTTCGTCACCGCGGTGATCTCACGCGCATGTGTCAACAGGCCGGCGATGAACGAACGGGCGGTCTTGGACAGGTTCAGCTCGTCGGACGGGTCGTGGAAGGCGTTGCGGTCGCCCTCGAACAGCGACAGGTGCGTGTGCATGCCGCTGCCGGGCTGGTGACGGAACGGCTTGGGCATGAAGGTGGCGTGCGCGCCGTGCACGCGCGCGACCTCCTTGATGACGTGCCGGAACGTCATGATGTTGTCGGCCATGGACAGCGCGTCGGCGTAGCGCAGGTCGATCTCCTGCTGCCCGGGGGCCACCTCGTGGTGACTGAACTCGACGGAGATGCCGAGCCCCTCCAGCGCGCTCACCGCGGCGCGACGGAAGTCGTGCGCGGTGTCATGGCTGGTCATGTCGAAGTACCCGCCGGTGTCGATCGGCTGCGGCTCGGAGCCGTCGGTCGGGCGGTCCTTGAGCAGGAAGAACTCGATCTCGGGGTGGGTGTAGAAGGTGAAGCCCCGCTCGGCTGCCTTCGACAGCGTCCGCCGGAGCACGTACCGGGGGTCGGCCCAGGACGGCGAGCCGTCGGGCATCTGGATGTCGCAGAACATGCGAGCCGAGTCCGTGGTGGCGCCGTCCACCTCCGGCAGGATCTGGAACGTCGCCGGGTCGGGGCGGGCGATCATGTCGCTCTCGCTGGCGCGAGCGAAGCCTTCGATCGCCGAGCCGTCGAAGCCGATCCCCTCCTCGAACGCGCCGTCCAGCTCAGCGGGCGCGACCGCGACCGACTTCAGGGTGCCGAGCACGTCGGTGAACCAGAGGCGCACGAAACGGATCTGGCGATCCTCGAGGGTGCGCAGCACGAATTCCTGTTGGCGGTCCACAGCTCTCCAGTCTGGCCTCGTCCGGTTACCGCGACATTACGCGGAAGCCGGGGTGCCGACCCGCAAGCCGGGGTGCCTGGTCAGCTATGCGAGGGCGCTGCCCTTGACCCAGGTGGACCAGGGCACGCTCCAGTCGCCGTTCTGCCAGATCTGCAGCTTCGGCCCGCCGGTGTGCAGCACCTGCACGACGTCCCCGACCTGGGAGGTCGTATAGAAGAAGTGCGCGTTGTCATAGCTGAGGTTCAGGCACCCGTGCGACACGTCGGTGTGGCCCTGCGCCCAGACGGTGCTGTCCAGCTGGTGCAGGTAGATGCCGTCGGTGCTGATCTGGGTCGCCTGGTAGATGTACTCCTTGTAGCCCTTGGCGGAGTTAACCGGCAGGCCGTAGGTCGAGGAGTCCATCAGGACCGGGTTGTAGTGGCCGAGCACTGTGTACGTGCCGGGCATGGTCCACAGCGAGATCTGCTGCCCGCCGGATCCGCTGACCCAGCCGCCCTGACCCATCGAGGTCGGCATGGTGCGGACCAGCTTGTTGTTGAAGTAGACCTTCACCGTGTGCGTGACGTCGTCGGCCAGCGAGATGTGCTTGGCGCCGATCTTGAACGAGACGCTCTGATCGGCCTGCCCGTACAAGCCGGAGCCGACCTGGACGCCGTAGACGTTCGCGCTCACGGTCACGCGGGTCCCGGTGGCGAGGTAGTTCTTCGGGCGCCAGTGGACATTCTGGCTGTCGACCCAGTTCCAGACACCGTCTACGTGCGGCTTCGTGGTGACCAGGAGCGCCTTCTCGGCAGCCTTGCGGTCGGTGATCTGCTCGTCGAAGTGCACGACCGGCACGATGCCGACGCCGTACGTGGCGCCGTTCTGCAGCGACCGACCGCCGGTGTTGTTGAGGTAGGGCATCGTCATGTTGCCCGGCGTCAGCGTCGTGATCTGCCGCTTCGTCGTGGTGGACTTGCCCGCCTGGTTCTGGGCTACGGCGGTCAGGGTGTACGTCTTGCTGTACCCGAGGACCTCGGTGTTCTTCCACGAGGTCTCGTCGGCGGACAGCGTGCCGGCGACGGACTTGCCCTCCGGGTTGACCAGCGTGACTGAGGTGAGCTTCCCGGCGGCGACGGCGACGGTCACCGGTTGGATCGGGCTCACCGCGGCGCGGGACGTGGGGCTCGCGGTGATCACGGCGTCCGGGGCTTCCGGCGTCTCGCTCTCCGTGGGGCTGCTGGACTGGGAGCTGCTCGTGTCCGCGCTCGTACCGGCCACGGGAGACTCGCGCGAGGTGCCGCCACTGCTCGACGTGCAGGCGCTCAGAACCAGCAGGGCGGTGACCGCGGTCGCGGCGACGATCAGCGGCCGCCGCCGACCCGTCGCGGCGAACCGATCCGACAGCGCCGACCGACCGCCGTGGTCGGATGTTGCGGCGTCCGAAGACACTGAGCCCCCTGTAGCTGTTTCAGCACGGCGACATCGAGTCCGCGCCATACCAAGATTCTCCCTCACCAACCGCCGCGACCCGTTAGCAACTCATCACGATCGGCTTACGTTCACTAGACGCGCGAACAGGCTCGCAGGTTGCGTTCGCAGCGGATCATTCCGCGACGGCAGATACAGTGTGCCTCATTCGGAGGGGTGCTCTGACCACATTCGGGGCTTATCGGCCCCCTGCCCCGCTCAGTTCACTGCCAGCAAACGCCGCCCGGCAGGTTCGGGAAGCAGTGCGGCGTGATGCGCCAGAATGGAGGGGTGCCCACCCTCCGGCTCGCGCTCGCCCAGGTCAACTACACGGTCGGCGATCTGGCCGGCAACGCCGCGATGGTCCTGGAGCGCACCCGCGATGCCGCGGCCGCGGGGGCGCACCTCGTGGCCTTCCCGGAGATGACCATCACCGGGTACCCGCCTGAGGACCTCGTGCTGCGGCACTCCTTCCGGGCCGCGTCCTGCGCCGCGCTGGAGAAGCTGGCCGGCGACCTCGCCGCCGCGGGGCTCGGCGAGACGGCCGTGATCGTCGGTTACCTCGACGACGACGGCGGGGCCCGCAACGCCGCTGCCTTCGTGCACCGCGGAGCGGTCGTTGCTCGGTACTTCAAGCACCATCTGCCGAACTACGGCGTGTTCGACGAGCGCCGCTACTTCGTGCCCGGCGACCGGTTCGTCGTGGTGCGCCATCTCGGCACGGACATCGCCCTGACCATCTGCGAGGACGTCTGGCAGGACGGTGGCCCGTTCACCGTGGCGGGCGCGGCGCGCGCCGGCCTCGTCCTGAACATCAACGGCTCGCCGTACGAGCGCAACAAGGACGACCTGCGGCTGCCGCTCCTGCAGCGCCGGGCCGCGGAGGCGGGTGCGCCGGTCCTCTACGTGAACACGACCGGCGCCCAGGACGAGCTGGTCTTCGACGGCGACTCCATGGTCGTCGCCCGCGACGGACGGGTGCTTATGCGCGCGCCGCAGTTTGCCGAGGGGTTGTATTACGCCGACGTCGAGGTGGCCGAGGCCCTCGCCGAACCACCCGACGTCGCCAGTGCCGAGATGACCGTGGTGCGCGAGGGCACCGGGGTCACCTCCGCGGCGCCGATCAGCACCGGGGTGCCGCTGATCGCCGGGGTGCCGGTGATCGCCGATCGCATCGGTGA
>JAVHVL010000277.1:0-3741 GCA_032160565.1 Pseudonocardiales bacterium
TTGAACATCCCGCCGCTGCTGGCGCAGACGCCCATGGCGATGACCCACTTGGGCTCGGGCATCTGGTCGTAGATCTGCCGTACGACGGGCGCCATCTTCTGGCTGACCCGGCCGGCGACGATCATCAGGTCGGCCTGCCGCGGCGAGGCCCGGAAGACCTCCATGCCGAAGCGCGCGGAGTCGTAGCGGGGTGTGCCGAAGTGCATCATCTCGATGGCGCAGCAGGCGAGGCCGAAGGTGGCCGGCCACAGCGACGACTTGCGCGACCAGTTGACGACCTTCTCGACGCTCGTCAGCAGGACGCCGCTGGGGAGCTTGTCCTCTACACCCATCGGGCTAGTCCCATTCCAGCCCGCCGCGCCGCCAGACGTAGGCGTAGGCGACGAACACCGTGACGATGAACAGGACGATCTCGACCAGCCCGAACAGGCCGAGCGCCTTGTTCGCGACGGCGTAGGGGTACAGGAAGATGATCTCGATGTCGAAGACGATGAACAGCATCGCCGTCAGGAAGTACTTGATGGGAAAGCGGTGCGGCCCCAGCGGCTGCGGCGTGGGCTCGATGCCGCACTCGTAGAAGTCCAGCTTCGCCTTGTTGTACCGGCGTGGGCCGACGAACGGCGCGATGACGACGGAGAACGTGGCGAAGCCGAGTGCCAGCGCGAACAGGAGCACGATCGGCAGGTACGGCGCGAGCATTCGGCCCTGTTCTCCCTTCTCTCGTCTGTCGGTATTGCGCGGTGCAAAGGCTAGTCCGGGCGACGGCCTACCGGACGGCCGGGGTGATCCGGGTGAGGACGTTGATGACGCGGTCGGAAAGGTCGCCGTCGCGCGGGTCGCTGAGGTTCGCGAGCAGCTTGAGGACGAAGCGCATGAGCGCCGGATGCGGCAGCCCGTGCCGCGTGCACGCGCGCATGACCTCGGGCCTGCCGATCAGCTTCACGAATGCCCCGCCGAGGCGGTAGTACGCCCCCCACTCGTGCTGCATGCGCTTCGGGTAGCCCTGCAGCGCGAGCTCGCGGTTCGCCCCGGCCGGGCGGGCGAGCGCCTGCACCGCGGCCTCGGCGGCGAACTTGCCGGACTCGATGGCGTACGGGATCCCCTCGCCGTTGAACGGGTTGACCGAGCCGCCGGAGTCGCCGACGAGCAGCAGCCCGCGCAGGTAGTGCGGTGTGCGGTTGAACCCCATCGGCAGCGCGGCGCCGCGCGTGGGGCAGGTGGCGTTCTGCTCGCGCAGCCCCCACTCCTCCGGCGTGTTGTCCAGCCAGGCGGTGAGCATCGCGCGGTAGTCGGTCTTCTGGAAGCCGGCGCTGGTGCTGAGCACGCCGAGGCCGGCGTTGACCGTGCCGTCGCCCATGCCGAAGATCCAGCCGTAGCCAGGCAGCAGGTTGGACTCGTCGGGCCTGCCGTCCCACAGCTCCAGCCAGGACTCGAGGTAGTCGTCGTGCGTCTTGGGGCTGGTGTAGTAGCGGCGGACGGCGACGCCGAGCGGCCGCTTGTCATTGCGGTGCACGCCCAGACGCTGCGCCAGCTTGCCGGACACGCCCTCGCAGGCGAGGACGAGCGGCGCGCGGTACTCGATCGGCTTCTTGTCGGCGTTGCGCCCCGTCACGCCGACGACGCGGCCGGCACGGTCGAGGATCGGTTCGGTGACGGTGGTGAGCTCGTGCAGGACGGCGCCGGCCTTGACTGCCTGGTTCGCCAGCAGCGCGTCGAGGTCGGCGCGAGGGCGGACCAGGCCGTAGTTCGGGAAGCTGGTGAGCTCCGGCCAGTCGAGGTGCAGCCGCTGCCCGCCGCCGATGACCCGCAGCCCGCGGTTGTGCAGCCAGCCGGCGTCCTGGCTCACGTCGATGCCCATGTCGATCAGCGCCCGCGTGCCGCGCGGGGTCAGCCCGTCGCCGCACACCTTCTCGCGCGGGAACGTCGTCTTCTCGAGCATGAGGACGTCCAGCCCCGCGGTGGCGAGCCAGTACGCAGCGCTGCTGCCGGCCGGCCCGGCCCCCACGACGATGACGTCGGCGTCCTGCCGCGCGTCCTCGGGGACCTTGGCTGCGGCGCGCACTGCGGTGCTCGGCGCGGTCATGCACGCTCCCGTCTGGCGGCGCTTCGGACGTCCGGGCGGACTTTGTGAACGGCTTCACGAGCCACTCTCAGGCAAAGTCTAGGCGGTGGCGGCAGCCCGCCGGCGCCGGGGTTTCGCGGCCGCCGTCCGCGCGATCTTCCTGCGCTGTGGCGCTACGCGTACGCGCGATCTTCCTGCGCTGTGAGGGGCATGGGTGCCGGATCCGCAGGAAGATCCAGGTCGGCGCCGCTGCGTCGGCCCACTGGCAGTGGATCTTCCTGCGCTGTGACGGGCATGGGTGCCAGATCCGCAGGAGGATCCAGGTCTGAAGCGGAGGGTCAGCCGCGCACGTCCAGCAGGTCGATGACGAACACGAGGGTCTTGCCGGAGAGCCGGTGGCCGCCGCCCTCCGCTCCGTACGCCTTCTCCGGCGGGATGGTCAGCTGCCTGCGCCCGCCGACCTTCATGCCGGGGATCCCCTCCTGCCAGCCCTGGATCAGGCCGCGCAGCGGGAACTCGATGGACTGGCCGCGGTTCCACGAGGCGTCGAACTCCTCGCCGGTGTGGAACTCGACCCCCACGTAATGCACGTTGACGGTGTCGCCCGGCTTGGCCTCCGCGCCGTCCCCCACGACGATGTCATCGATCTTGAGGTCTGTCGGCGGCTCGCCGCCCGGGAATTCGATGATTGGCTTCGTCATGCCATCCATCCAACACGTGGCAGGCTCGCCGTTGTGGCCGCCCCCGACATCACCGTCCGCGACGCCGCGCTGGCCGAGCTGGATCCGGTGACGCTGTACAAGATCCTGGCGCTGCGTGTGGACACCTTCGTCGTCGAGCAGGACTGCGTGTACCCCGAGCTGGACGGGCGCGAGCTCGAGCCGGGCGCACGGCTGGTGTGGGCGCACCTGGACGACGAGATCCTGGGCACGCTGCGGCTGGTGCGCGACGCCGACGGCAGTGCCCGGATCGGGCGGGTGGCCACCGCACCCAAAGCCCGCGGCCAGGGGGTCGCGGCGCGGCTGATGGAGCATGCCCTGCGGCTGGCCGGTGACGTGCCGGTGGTGCTGAACGCACAGTCGTACCTGGTCGCCTGGTACGGCCGGTTCGGGTTCGAGCCGGACGGCGCGGAGTTCCTGGACGACGGCATCCCGCATACCCCGATGCGTCGCGCCTGATCAGTTTCGCCCTTAGGGTGGCTGCGTGCCCAGCAGCCCACCCGACCTCGACCCCGTCGCACTCGACATGCAGCCGCATCCCGAGGGGGGCTGGTACCGCGAGACGTGGCGGCATGAGTCCACCGTCGCGACGCCCCGCGGCGAGCGCGCGCTGGCGACCTGCGTGTCCTTCCTGCTGCGCCCCGGCGACCGCTCCGCGTGGCACCGCGTCGCGTCGGCGGAGCTGTGGCTGTGGCAGGGCGGCGGCCCGCTGCTGCTCACCGTCGGCGGGTTCGACGACACGCCGACCGCAGACTTCTCGGTGCAGCTGCGGGAGGGTGGCCAGTACCTCGTGCGCGCGGACGAGTGGCAGACCGCGGAGCCGGCGTCCGATCGCGCCGTGCTCGTAGCGTGCGTCGTGGCGCCGGGATTCGACTTCGCCGACTTCGCGCTGGCCGAGTAGCGGCGCGCGGCGGCGCGCGGCGGCGCCCTTCAGCCACCGGGGCGCCGCGGCCCATAGAG
>JAVHVL010000359.1:0-3092 GCA_032160565.1 Pseudonocardiales bacterium
GGGGCCGCTGTACGAGCGCTGGGTGGAGCGCGGCTACTTCACCGCGGACCCGAACAGCGACAAGCCGCCGTACTCGCTGGTGATCCCGCCGCCGAACGTCACCGGGAACCTGCACCTCGGCCACGCGCTCGAGCAGTCGATGATGGACGCGCTGACCCGGCGGGCCCGGATGCGCGGGTACGACGTGCTGTGGCTGCCCGGGATGGACCACGCCAGCATCGCCGTGCAGAACCTCGTGGAGCGGCACCTCGCCGAGACCGAGGGCAAGGGGCGGTTCGACTACAGCCGCGAGGAGTTCATCAAGAAGGCGTGGGAGTGGAAGGAGCGCTACGGCGGCGCGATCCTCGGTCAGATGCGCCGCCTCGGCGATGGCGTCGACTGGTCCCGCGAGCGCTTCACCATGGACGAGGGGCTCTCCCGTGCCGTCCAGACGATCTTCAAGCAGCTCTACGACGCCGAGCTGATCTACCGCGCCGAGCGGATCATCAACTGGTGCCCGCGCGACCTCACCGCGCTCAGCGACATCGAGGTGGACCACGCCGAGGAGCCCGGCGAGCTGGTCTCCGTCCGCTACGGCGACGGCGCGGATTCCATCGTCGTCGCCACCACCCGCGCCGAGACGATGCTCGGTGACACCGCCGTGGCCGTCCACCCCGACGACGAGCGATACAGCCACCTGGTGGGCAAGAGCGTCGCGCTGCCGCTGACCAACCGGCGCATCCCGATCATCGCCGACGAGCACGTCGACCCCACCTTCGGTACCGGCGCGGTGAAGGTGACTCCGGCGCACGACCCGAACGACTTCGAGATCGGCCGCCGTCACGACCTGCCGATGCTCACGATCATGGATGAGCGGGGCACGATCACCGCCCCCGGACCGTTCGCGGGGCTGGACCGCATGGAGGCCCGGTTCGCGATCATCGCTGCGCTGCGCGAGGACGGCCGCATCGTCGCCGAGAAGCGGCCCTACCTGCACTCGGTGGGGCACTGCTCGCGGTGTGACACCGTCGTCGAGCCGCGGCTGTCGCTGCAGTGGTGGGTGCGCGTGGAGTCGCTGGCCAAGGCGGCCGGCGACGCGGTCCGCGACGGTCGCGTGGTGATCGAACCGGCGTCGATGGCGCCGCGGTACTTCGCGTGGGTGGACGGGCTGCGCGACTGGTGCATCAGCCGGCAGCTGTGGTGGGGGCACCGCATCCCGGTCTGGTACTCGCCCGACGGCGACGACGCCTGCTTCGGCCCCGACGAGACGCCGCCCAAGGGCTGGACGCAGGACGAGGACGTCCTGGACACCTGGTTCTCCTCGGCGCTGTGGCCGTTCTCCACCATGGGCTGGCCGGAGGACACGCCGGAGCTGCGCCGGTATTACCCGACGACCGTCCTCGTGACCGGCTACGACATCCTGTTCTTCTGGGTCGTCCGGATGATGATGTTCGGCCTGTACGCGATGGACGGCGAGCCCCCGTTCCGGACCGTCGTGCTGCACGGGCTGGTACGCGACAGCTCCGGCAAGAAGATGTCCAAGTCGCGCGGCAACGTCATCGACCCGCTGGTGTGGATCGACGAGTACGGCGCGGACGCGGTGCGCATGTCCCTGCTCCAGGGGGCGAACCCGGGCGCGGACCAGGCGACCAACGAGGAATGGGTGGTCGGCGCCCGCAACTTCTGCACGAAGCTCTGGAACGCGACGCGCTTCGCCATGCTCAACGGTGCGACGGTCTCTGGCGAACTGCCGGACCAGGTCAGCGGCGCCGACGCCTGGATCCTGTCCCGCCTGCAGGCGGTCATCGGCGAGGTCGACGCGCTGTACGAGCGGTTCGAGTTCGCCAAGATCGCCGACGTCCTCTACCACTTCGCGTGGGACGAGGTGTGCGACTGGTACCTGGAGCTGGCGAAGATCTCCCTGGCCGGCGACGGTGCGGCCACCACCCGCCGGGTGCTCGGCGGGGTGCTGGACACGCTGCTGCGCCTGCTGCACCCGATGGTCCCGTTCGTCACCGAGTCGCTATGGACGGCGCTCACCGGCGGTGCGTCGCTCGTCATCGCCGACTGGCCGGCGCCCGACCCGACGCGTGACGATCCGGCGGCCACCGCCGAGATCGCGTCGGTGCAGGCGGTCGTCACCGAGGTGCGGCGGTTCCGCTCCGACCAGGGCGTCAAGCCGTCGCAGCGCGTCCCCGCCCGGGTGACCGGCGCCGGGGCCGGCGAGGCCGCGATCCGCTGGCTGCTCCGGCTGGACGAGGCGGGTGACGGGTTTGCCGCCACTGCCGCGCTGACCACGGCCGGTGGCGTGCAGGTCGAGTTCGACCTGTCCGGCGCCATCGACATCACCGCCGAGCGCGCGCGGCTGACGAAGGATCTGGCTGCGGCGAAGAAGGAACTGGACGTCAACGCGGCCAAGCTCGGCAACGAGGCATTCACCGGCAAGGCGCCGGAGGCCGTCATTTCTAAGGTCCGCGAGCGGTTGGCGGCGGCAGAGGCCGACATCTCCCGCATCCAGAACGCCCTCGCCGCGCTGCCGACCACCACCTGACTGCCGCCGCCGCCTCTCCCCGCGGGTGGCCGCCCGCGCGAAGCCTCTCCCCGCTCGTGGTCATTTTTGGACGGTGGACCGGGCACCAGCGGGAAAGGCGGGCACCGGCGGGAAGGACCGGGCACCAGCGGGGAAGGGCGGGGCACCAGCGCGCGGACCGTAGACTGGCGCGTCGTGGCTACCGAGGCGGAGAAGTACGCGACCCTGCTGCGCCAGGTCGAGGCCGAGGTCACCGGCCGGTGGGGCGAGGGGCGGATGCAGCCCAGCCTGGAGCGCATCGCGGCACTCGTGGACCTGCTGGGCCAGCCGCAGCGCAACTACCGCGCCATCCACCTCACCGGCACGAACGGGAAGACCTCCACCGCCCGTATGGTCGACGAACTCCTGCTCGGCTTCGGGCTGCGGACGGGGCGCTTCACCAGCCCGCACCTGTCGCACATCACCGAGCGCATCGTGCTCGACGGTGAGCCGGTCACGCCCCGCACCTTCGTCGAGGGCTACCGCGAGATCGCGCCGTACCTCGAGCTCGTCGACGGGCAGTACGACGTCAAGCTCTCCTTCT
>JAVHVL010000393.1:0-3876 GCA_032160565.1 Pseudonocardiales bacterium
GAGGTCGTCCGCGCCGAAGTGCAGCGTCAGCTGGCCGATGTCCTTGCCCGTCGTCAGCCACGAACCCTGCAGGTGGTCGACGTTGTCGAAGAACAGCCGCGCGACGGCGATCATCCGCACGTATTCCAGCGACGTGGCCTGGGTGCGGCCCTTCAGGTGGTTGTTCTCGGCCTGGTAGGTCCACGGGATGAACGAGCGGAAGCCGCCGGTGCGGTCCTGCACGTCGCGGATCATGCGCAGGTGCTCGATGCGCTCGGCGTTCGTCTCGCCGGTGCCCATCATGAACGTGGCCGTCGACTCCATACCCAGGCCGTGCGCGGTCTCCATGACCTCGAGCCACGTCTCGCCGGACTCCTTCAGCGGCGCGATGGCCGTGCGCGGGCGCTTGACGAGGATCTCCGCGCCGGCGCCGGCGAAGGAGTCCAGCCCGGCGGCCTTCAACCGGCTGATCACCGTGGCGAAGTCGAGGGCGGACGTGCGGCTGATGTGGACGACCTCGGAGGCACCCAGCGAGTGCAGCGTGAGCTGCGGGTACGCGCCCTTGATGGCGCCGAACGCCTGCTCGTACCACTCCATGCCGAGATCCGGCGAGTGCCCGCCCTGCAGCATGATCTGCGTGGCGCCCAGCTCGACGGCCTCACCGCACCGGCGCAGGATCTCGGCCAGGTCGTGCGTCCAGCCCTCGTCGTGCTTGGGCGCGCGGTAGAACGCGCAGAACTTGCACGCCGTCACGCAGACGTTGGTGTAGTTGATGTTGCGGTCGATGATGTACGTGGCGATGTTGTCCGGGTACCGGCGGCGGCGTACCGCATCGGCCGCCTCGCCCAGCGCGTGCAGCGGCGCGTCGGTGTAGAGCAACAGCGCCTCGTCTGGCGCGATGCGACCGCCGTCGGCGGCGTGGGCGAGTAGCGCTGAGATATCGGCGATCGTCACGGGTTCAGCGTAGATGGCACCCACGCACGGTGCGCGGTCAGCCGACGGACGGCGCTTCCGGAGCGCCTGCGTGGTTGTCGTCGGACGTGCGGACCGAGATCCGGCCGTTGGTCTCGAGCACCGCCCAAGCTGCCGGCTATCCGGATTCGCGAAGGCGGCCGAGGCGCCGCGACGGGTCGTCACGGTCCTGCCAGGTGCAGATGCAGATCTCGTTTCCGTCCACGTCGGCCAGGATCCAGAAGGCCCGCGCCTCGTCGTCGGAGACCAGCACGCCGCCGGCCTCGAGCGCCGCGGCGATGCGCGCCTCCGCCTCGTCGTGCGGCACGGCGAGGTCGAAATGGATGCGGTTGCGCTGCGGCCGCGGCGCGTCCATCTGCTGGAACCAGACCGCTGGGCCCTGCCGCAGCGGGTCGATGAGCGGGTCCTCCGGTCCGCTGTGGCCCGGCTCGTCGACGTAGCCGAGCACCGCTTTCCAGAACGGCCGGATGGCGGCGATCTCGAGCGAGTCGATCGCGAGCTCCAGCAGCTGCACCGAGCGCCCCGCGCCGGTGGTCACGGCGCCCGCGGTGGAGAGGCCGAGGGTGGCTACGGCGGCCGTGACGCGGCGGACGATCTCGACGTCGCGCGGCAGCACCGCGGCCACGACCGCGGAGTGCACCGCGAGCTCGACCCGGCCGGCGCGAATGTCCAGGCGCAGATGGTCGTCCGCGTCGCCGTCGCACGCCTCGACCGCGACGGCGCAAACGTGCACCGCCTGCTCGGCTGAGCGCACGGGGACCGCCGTGCAGAGGGTGCCCAGCAGGTAGCGCCAGCCGAGATCTGCGACGGCGTCCGATGCAGCGGTCCGGGTGAGTGGTTCCGTCATACCCCGATGATCGCAGCCGCCCCTGACTCCAACTCCGATTTCCGCCCTGCTGAGTGGCGAGCAGGTCGGGGTGAGCAGGTCGGCGTGAGCGGGGCTCTCAGGTGGCGGCGAACTCGGGGACGACGGCGCGACTGAGCGCACCCGTCTCGGCGGCGCGGCGGCTGAACTCGGTCAGCCCCTCGATCTGGCGGGCGCCCAGCGAGAAGTCCAGCGTGCGGAAGTACGTCGCCAGCGTCGCGGCGTCGAAGACCTCCCACCGCGCGGCCTGTGCCGCGATGTCCTCGACGTGGGCGAGGGCGTCGTCCCGGCTGCGCACGAACGCCGCGTGGACGTCCTTGACCAGCCCCGGGTCGGCCCCCGCGTAGTCGCGCCGCACCGCCCACACGGCGAACACCATCGGCAGGCCGGTCCAGTCGCGCCACACCTCGCCGAGGTCGTAGACGGTCAGCCCGCGGCGAGGTGCGTCATAGGTGGCGCGCAGCGCGGCGTCGCCGATCAGCACGGCGGCGTCGGCCTCGAGCAGCATCGTCGTCAGGTCCGGCGGGCAGACGAAGTAGTCCGGCCGCACCCCGTGCACCTGGTCCAGCCACATGCGCGCGAGCAACACCGACGTGCGGGAGGTGGAGCCCAGCGCGACGCGCCGGCCGTCGAGCGAGGACAGCGGAACCTGACTGACCAGGTTGACCGACAGCACCGGTCCGTCCGAGCCGACGGCCAGATCAGGCAGCAGCAGCAGATCGTCGGCATTGCGGAGGTACTCGACGAGGGAGATCGGGCCGATGTCGAGGTCCCCGGCTACGAGCATGTCGTTGAGCCGGTCCGGGGTGTCCTTGGTGAGCTCGACGTCGAGCAGTGCCCCGGAGCGGACCAGCCCCCAGTAGATCGGCAGGCAGTTCAGGAATTGGATGTGCCCCACCCGGGGACGCGCGGACGAGGTTGGCACGCGATCGACATTACGCGGCGCCTCTATAGGCTCGGCGGCGTGGCAGACGACCTCGAGCTGGCTGCATCGCTGGTGCGCGAAGCCGGTCAGCTTGCGGCGGACATGCTCCGTGCCGGGCTGACCACGCGGCGCAAGACCTCGATCTCCGACGTGGTGTCCGCGGCCGACCACGCGGCCGAGGAGCTGGTCGTGGCGCGGCTGCGGGCCGAGCGGCCGGACGACGGGCTGATCGGCGAAGAGGGCGCCAGCCGGGCCGGCGGGCGCACCTGGTTCATCGATCCGGTGGACGGCACGTACAACTTCCTGTTCGGGCTGCCGATCTGGTGCTCCGCGGTGGCGCTCGTCGACAGCTCGGGCCTCCTGCTGGGCGCGGTCTACCAGCCCGCGACGGACGAGCTGTGGCTCGGCGGGCGCGGATACCGGACCACGCGCAACGGCGAGCAGGTGCCGCCGCTCGTCGACCGCCCGCTGGTCGAGGTGTCGGTGGCCAGCTACCTGCACCCGACCACGCTGCCCGACGACAACGCCCGCATCCCGCTGTTGCGCGCCATCCAGGGCGCCGCCACGGTGCGCATGCTCGGCTCGGGATCGATCGAACTCGCCGCCGTGGCCGGTGGGCGGCTCGGCGCGTCGCTCCAGCTCAACTCCGCGGACTGGGACTGGCTGCCCGGCCGTGCCCTGGTCGAGGCGGCCGGCGGCGCGGCCGAGGTCATCGAGGCGAGCGGCCACCGGTGGCACGTCGCCGGGTCGCGGCAGACGGTGGACGAGATCTGCGAGCTGATCCGCGACGCCGAGCCGCACGGGCGGCTGCGCGATCACGTCACGGCGCTGGTCACCGAGGCCGGCACGAAGATCGGCTGCCGGCCGCGGATCACCCTCGACGGCCCGGTGGACGACCTCGCCGCCGATGTTTCGGAAGCGCTGATCGCGGTGCTCACCGAGGCGCTCGACAACCTGCTGCGGCACGCCTACGCGGGGACGATCGAGGTCGCGCTGACCGCCGCAGCGGACTGCGTCGAGCTGACCGTCTGCGACGACGGGGTCGGTCCGAACGACGAGCCGACGAGTGGCACCGGGCTTCGCGACATGGCCGCGCGAGCCGAGGCGCTGGGCGGCACGTTCGTCATCGAGCCGA
>JAVHVL010000397.1:0-2955 GCA_032160565.1 Pseudonocardiales bacterium
TGCTCCATCATCCGGTGACCGGGGCGCTCCGAGGCGATCGTCTGGCCGAACAGCTGCCGCGACAGCCCGACGGCCAGATCGCAGATGTCGATCATCTCCTGCACTTCGCCGAGCCCTTCGGAGCGGATCTTGCCCGCCTCGATCGAGACCAGCGCGCCGAGATCCTCCTTGTGCTCGCGCAGGAGCTCGCCGAGTTCACGGACGAGCTGACCGCGGACCGGTGCCGGAACCGAGCGCCATTGATCGAACGCCTCCTGCGCCGAGGTGACGATCGAGGCGACCTCTTCAGCGGTGTGCGCGTGCACCCGCCCCAGTTCGGCTCCGGTGACGGGGGAGCGCGCGATCAGCGTGCCGTCGTGCGGCAGCCCCGCGACGCCCAGGCGGGCAAGGATGGCGGCCGTCTCGGCCACGAGGTCGTCGTGCGCGGGGATCGTCATCGAAGTGCTCCTCATCGTTGCTTAAGACTCCTGAGTCTATGCCGTAAGTTGTGCTTATGGCGAATGGCGACGAACGGCTGCTCGACGTGGGGCGGCTGCGCGTGCTGCGCGAGGTCGGGCTGCGCGGGACGATCGCGGGCGCGGCGCGCTCGCTCGGGCTGACATCCTCGGCCGTGTCGCAGCAGCTCGCCGCCCTCGAGCGGGAGGCCGGGGCGGCGCTCGTCGACCGCTCGCCCCGGGGCGTGGCGCTCACTGGCGCCGGGCACGCACTGGCCGCACGCGCGGGCGAGCTCATCGACGTGCTGGTCTCCGCACGCGCGGACCTCGACCGGATCGGCAACTCCGTCGCCGGTCCGGTCGCCGTCGCCGCCGTAGCCAGCGCAGCCGCCACGATCGTCTCCGACGCCGTCTGCGGCCTCCGCGACACCCATCCAGGGGTGACCGTCTCGGTGCGGGCCGCCGAACCGGGGCCGGCGCTGGACCTGCTGGTCGCCGGCGACGTCGACCTCGCCGTGGTGGACGAGTACGACTACGTGCCGCTCGCACTGCCGGACTTCGTGGTGGCGCGTGAGCTGTGCGCCGAACCGCTGCTGGTCGTCGCCGCACCGGGCGCGATGCGGCGCGGGAGCGTGACCCTCGCGTCCCTGTCCGGCGCCGACTGGGTGATGCCTCCGGATGACGCGGCATGCGGGCAGGCCGTCCGCTCGGCCTGCCGAGCCGCGGGGTTCGAGCCGCGGGTGCGGTGGGAGACCGACGACATGCTCCTGCTCGTGCGTGCGGTCGCCGCCGGTCACGGGCTCGCGGTGCTGCCGCGGCGGTCGGTGGCCGACGGCGCGGCAGACGTGGAGCTGAAGCGGCTGCGCGAGCCGCGCATGCAGCGCCGGCTGATCGCGGTCGCGCGGGCCAGTGCGCTGACGCGACCGGTGGTCGGTACCGTGCTTGCGGAGCTGGTCGCGGCGGCGCGCTGAGCTCCGAGCCGCCGGCGGCGCGATCGCTACCCCAAGTGGCGGCGGCGCGATACCACCGAGCGCGCGCCGCGGTGCCCGAGGGTGGGGCGGACCGGACACTCCGGGCGTGTAACAGAGTTCGAGCTTGACGAATGGGAACGACACGCGTGTAATTTCATACGTGTCGTTCAAGGCGGAGCGGATACCACACACTGGGATCACATGGAGGGCGCCATGACGGACCTGACTAGCCACCTGGCAGACGCGGAGCTCGCGGATCTGTTCGGGTTGCCGGATGAGGCCAGCTGGCAAGAGCGCGCGCTGTGCGCACAGACCGACCCCGAGGCGTTCTTCCCCGAGAAGGGCGGCTCGACCCGGGAGGCGAAGAAGATCTGCACCGGCTGCGAGGTTCGCGGTGAGTGCCTGGAGTACGCGCTGGAGCACGACGAGCGGTTCGGCATCTGGGGCGGCCTCTCCGAGCGCGAGCGGCGTCGCCTCAAGCGCCGGGCCGTCTGACCGCGCAGCCGCCCCGTCTGACCGAACGCACGGCCTGACCGAAAGGCACTGCCTGCGGAAGCGTCAGTGCCCGTCCAGATCCTCGATGTCCCGGCCCAGTAGCTCGGCCACCAGCTCCGCGACGACCATGAACACGAGATCGGCGCGATCCTCGCGATCCACGGCACGTGCCTCGACCGGCCGGCGGTAGACGACGATCACCGGCGCCGTCACCGATTCGATGCCCGACCGGTACAGCCGCCCGAGCGGCACACCCCGGTCGATGACCACCTCCGGATCGAAGTCCGACGGCAGCCCCTGCTCGACCGGCGGCACCTCCTCGACGGCGAACTCCACGCCGGCCAGCTCGGCGGCCCAGTGCTCCTCGAGCTCCTCGACCGCGTCCAGCACCAGGTCGTCGAACGCCTCGCTGGGGCTACGGGTCAGCGGGACGTCCCGGGGCGCGAGGCCGCGCCGCATCCCACGCCCCCGCCGATCCCGCCGGGGCCCGGGGAGCGGCGGCCCGTTGGGGGAGCGCGGACCGGTGGACACGGCCGTAGCGTACGCACCCCGGTGCGACACGACGGGCGCACAGGCGGCAGAAACGGGCCGCAATCGGCGCGGGCGGGATAGTGTCCCGACGTGAGCACCCAGCGACGGCCCCGGAGCGAGCGGTGAGGATCACCCGCAGGTGCACCCGCACCGGTTGCGCGCGGCCCGCCGTTGCCACGCTGACCTACGCCTACTCCGACCTCACCGCGGTCGTCGGGCCGCTGGCCACCTACGCCGAGCCGCATTCCTACGACCTGTGCGAGGAGCATGCGCTGCGGCTGACCGTGCCGCGCGGCTGGGAGGTGCTACGCCACGTCGGTGAGTTCCCCTCCCCGATCCCGCATGCTGACGATCTCGAGGCGCTCGCCGACGCCGTCCGCGAAGCCGCCCGCGTGGAGCCGCCGCAGCTCGCCGGCCTCGAAGTCGACCCCGGCACCGGCCGGCGGGGTCATCTGCGCGTCGTCCCCCCGCCGCCCTGAGTTCCCCCGCCGCACGGAGTCCGCCGCGCACCGCTCGCCGCCCAC
>JAVHVL010000399.1:0-4263 GCA_032160565.1 Pseudonocardiales bacterium
TGGGATGTGCACCCCGGCTGCACAAGATCAGCTGCAGTCGCTCGTTATCGGCAACGACGTCGATCAGGCGAGCCAGGAGCGCTGTGTCGCGCAACGAGTCCGCGTTGTCGATCACCACGATCAGCCGCCGGCCCAGCGGGATCGCCGCAGCGACGCGGTCGAGCAAGCCGAGCGCGTCTGCGCAGAGGGCCGTATCGGTCGGGGCCATGCCAGTCTGCGAATGTCGGGTCCCCCGAGCGGCGATCAAGCGTGTGCGATCCAGCGCGGCCACTAGCCGATCGCCGAAGGTTTGCTCGGCCTCGGCACCGGAGACGATCGAGACCCACGCGGAGTCGATCCATTCCGGCTGGTCTCGCAGCCAGGTCGCGACCAGGGTGGTCTTCCCATAGCCCTGAATGCCACGCACGACCGTGATCGCTGCCGATTGATCCAGGAACTTCCAAGGTCGGGCCAGCGGAATGACCTGGTTGGGCAACCGCGGCAGCGAACGCGGCACCGCGCCGGTCATCAGGCCCCGTTCACCGCGTCGGTTGCTCGCCCGGCGGCGGTGCCGACGCACCCGACAACATGGCACGTCCGGGCAGCGCGGTGGCTGACCACGGCAAAGACTCGGCCCGCGCGGAAACCGATCATCGGACCACATCCCGGCCAGATTTTGGGTGATGGACGGTTACACGAGGTAGTAACGCGAACACAAATAGTAGCGGAACCCACATATTGCGGACGGTGCCGCAGGAGGACCAATTTGGGGACCAAATAGGGGCCTAAAATAGGGGCTCCAGAGCTGGAGCTATCCGGTCCCATGTCGGGCCTGACAAACCGGCGCTATTGTCTGTCGTACCTGACAAGCCAACGACTATTGTCTGTCCGGCCTGACAAATCGCCGGACATTGTCTGCGCCCCTCTGCGATTGATAAAGCGCGGCTATTGTCTCGAGCCGACGAACCGTCGCGGGATGCGCCGCTACCGGACAGCCGCCCGATCCCCAGACGATGCGACGACGCCGGGCCGCGCGCCAGCATCGAAGATCACGAAATGCGGCTCTGCGCTAGACCCATACCTCGGCCTCGAGATCGATCGGAAGAACCGGCTCGCGCCACAGCGGCTGGATCTCGATGTCGCAGCTGCGCGGCGTGATCGTTTGGCCGAGGCGTTCGTAGCCGTGACGGCGGTAGAGCTCCGCAGCGTGTTCGCCGCGTGATTCGGCGTAGATCGGCCGGTCGTGTTGCTCGGCGAGGCGCGCGAACGCGTGCAGCAGTTGGTCGTCGATTCCGCAGCCGCGGTGTTCTGGAGCAACGCCGATCCAGGTGAGATGTTCGTGTTCAGGCGATTCGCGGCGCCGTGTTTGGAGCGCTTCATCCAATATCGCGGCTCGTTCCGCGCAGGGTCCTGCGGCGCGCGCGATCCGGTCGCGCACGGTGGTGTCGTGCTGGCATTGCTTCCGTACGGCGTTTGGCATGGAGACCAACGCGCCTACTGTGTCGCCGGTGGTCCACACGTGTCCGCGTTCGAGCGCCAGCTCGACGTAACAGGTGAAGTAGCCGGCGCTGTATCGCGTGTAGTGGGCAGCGTCGGGAAACAGCCATCCGCTGATGACGCGATCGTCGGCGAGTCCGACAGCCAGCGCCGCGGTGACCACGACTACGTCGGCTGCCGTAGCTGGCCGGACGACCGTTGGCACGGTGGTGGGCACGGCACGGTTCCCCCTTCCGGGGCGGGTGCGAGGTGTCACTACGAGGTGGGGGTCGGGTGGTCTCTCGGGTCGCGCGCGATTGGTGATCGACCGGCGAAAGATACGTTCGCGCACTCGCGACCCGAGGACGAAATCGAGGACGAAATTCGCCGGAAGGCCTCATGGGTCGCATTCAGTTCGGTGCAGAATGCGGTTCATCGGTCGGCAGTCGAGTTCACCCCGCGACGGAACTCGCTGTAGGGCACGAGCTCCTCCGAGAGAACACCACCATGGTTGCCCGGTCGGCCGTACATATCCGGTAATCCCGCGCCCCGGCTCTGGGACCTCATCACAGAAAGGAGGCCGCATTGACCGCGATCATCACCGTCGCCTCGACCGGGCCGATTGCTTCCAAGGCGGACAACCCGTTCCTGCCCACCCAGCCCGACGAGATAGCGGACGCTGTCGCTCAGGCTTTCGAGGCGGGCGCCGCGGTGGCGCATATCCACCTGCGCGACGGGGCCGATCGCCCCACAGCGGACTTGAGCATTGCGCGCCGCACGATCGACCTGATCGAGGAACGGTGCCCCATCCTCATCCAGCTGTCTACTGGCGTGGGGCTCGATGTCTCATTCGAGGACCGCGCGGCGCTGGTCGAGCTGCGGCCTCGCATGGCCACACTGAATCCCTGCAGCATGACGTTCGGCCGCACTGAGTTCCGCAACCCACCGGCGGACGTCCGAAACCTAGCTGCGCGGATGAGAGACCTGGGCGTCAAGCCAGAGCTCGAGATCTACGACACCGGCCACCTTGACGAGTGCCTGAGGTTGCGCGACGAGGGATTCCTCGTGTCCAGTCCGCTGCAGTTCTCGATCGTCCTCGGAGTCAAGGGCGGCATGGCCGCCACGGCCGAGAACCTCCTCACCGTTGTCCGTCGGTTGCCTGAAGACGCTGTCTGGCAAGTCATAGCCATCGGCAAGGCCAATCTTGAACTCACCACAATTGGTCTCGCACTCGGCGGCAACGCCCGCGCAGGAATGGAAGACACACTGCATATGCGAAAGGGCGAGCGGACTCGCGGAAACCTGCCGCTCGTCCGGCGGGCAGTAACGCTGGCCGCCGGGCTGGACAGGGAAATAGCCAGCGTCGGTGAGGCCGAGCAGATTCTCGGCCTGACTCCCATGCCGATTCCTGCCTCACAGAGCCTCCCTGGACAGCCGACGTGCACGACCACGCCAGGCACCGACGCGAGTGAATAGCCGCCGTCAAGTCATATCGGCGCCGGGCGGCTCGCTGACCTGTGCTGTGCTGGTGGGCCGCTGGAGCCTGCTGAAGTTCACCAGCCGGAGCGGCCGAGCCGAGAGCTATCCGGCCGGCGAGGCCGCGCTCGGTGAAATCGTCTACACCGCGGACGGCGGTGTCAGTACGCACATCGTCGCCGCCGGGCGTCGCCGCTTCGCGAGTGACGGGTTGTGGGATGGCTCGCCGGAGGAGTACGCGGCGGCCTTCGCGACCTATATCGGCTATTACGGCAGGTACGAAGTCCACGGCGACGCCGTTGTCCATCACGTTGTCGCGAGCTCGTTCCCGAACTGGGACGGGTCACGGCTTGTCCGCTACGCCGAGATCGCCGGTGACATGCTCGTGCTGCGTACTGAGCCGATGAAAGTCGCGGGATCGGTTGTCGTCAACGAGCTCCAGTGGCGGCGTGTCGCGTGAGTGGCTCGGCGGCCGGCCAGGAGTCGATCGACGCATTGTGGGGCGGGATTTGCAGCGACAACCGCGCAGCACGCAGCTCCAAGCGGTCACTCGTCTGCGACGACACGTGGCAACTCGCACAGCCACGCGGACCTGATCGAGCTCCTGGTCGCAGCCGGCTGGCTGACGGAGCACCAAGGCTGATGGCTACAGGCCCCAAAATCGGACGACGATGGTGGGCCCCGCGGGGCTCGAACCCGCAACCTACGGATTAAAAGTCCGCAGCTCTGCCAATTGAGCTAGAGGCCCTGGGATACGGAGGCACGTCAGCAGATTCCGACGCCGTAGCCCTACTCGACAGTCTGGCAGATCGCTTGGCCACGGCCCCAGCCCGCGGCGGTCAGTGCGATCAGTACTTGCCGGTCCAGGCGAGTCGCCAGGTGTTCGGACCCATGTAGCCGTTCGGCACCAGACCGTTGAGGCTCTGCAGGCGCTTGACCATGCGCAACGTGTTCGGTCCGTACTCGCCCGTGCCGACGGGGAAGAAGCCGCGTGCATGCATCTGATCCTGGAACACCTTGATGCTCCGGCTCGTCTCGCCGTACTGGTACCAGTGCGACCCGCCGGGGAACGCCGGGATCGAGCTGGCCTTCGTACCGGGCGCCGAGTACTTGCCGGTCCAGGCGAGTCGCCAGGTGTTCGGACCTATGTAGCCGTTCGGCACAAGACCGTTGAGGCTCTGCAGGCGCTTGACCATGCGCAACGTATTCGGTCCGTACTCGCCCCTCCCGACGGGGAAGAAGCCGCGTGCATGCATCTGATCCTGGAACACCTTGATGCTCCGGCTCGTCTCGCCGTACTGGTACCAGTGCGACCCGCCGGGGAACGCCGGG
>JAVHVL010000424.1:0-2773 GCA_032160565.1 Pseudonocardiales bacterium
GTCGGCGACGCCGATCCGACCCGCATCATCCCGAACCTGCTGCGCGTTGCCGCCGGCGAGTCGGACGCCGTCACGCTCGTCGGCAACGGCACCGCGATCCGTGATTTCGTCCACGTCGCCGATGTCGCGAACGCCGTGCGGCTGGCCGCTGGCGTGGTCCGCAACGGTGCCTGCCCGATCTTCAACATCGGCAGCGGTGTGGGGTCGCGGCTGGTCGACGTTCTACGCTGCGTCGAGGACGTGACGGGGCGCAGCCTGGTGATCCACAACACCCCGCAGGACGGCGCCCCCGCGCGCCTGATCGCCGACGTCCGCTACGCCACGGGGCACCTGGACTGGGCGCCGGAGCGATCCGATCTGCGCACGATCATCGCCGACGCGTGGAAGTGCTGGGACCACGGATGACGGCCGCGGAAGCGCCACGATTTCGGCAGGTGCACGCGAAAACCCTGTGGCATCATGGCGAAATGCGTGCCACGGCCGAGCCGCCCGCCCGACCCGCAGCGGGTCAGGAGTGAGCGTCATCCACCGACGCCGCACCCTCTCGCACGGAGTCAAGCGCGTCGTTCAATCGCCCACGGCGTTCTCGAACTGGCCGAAGGTGCTCACCGACATGGCGCTCGGCAGCGTCGGCCGGGGCCCCGAGTCGCTCAGCTTCGCCACCCGCACCGGGCTGCGGATCGACTGCCCGAACGTGCCGGGCGCACGCGTGCCGGTGTACGAGATCTTCGCCGAGGACACCTACCGCATGGACTGGTTCCTCGGCGCGCTGCGCGATCGCCCGATCCAGGTCATCGACATCGGCGGCCACGTCGGCACCTTCGCCTGCCGGCTGGCGCAGCTGCACCCCGGCGCGACGATCCGCACGTTCGAGCCGTCACCCACCACGGCCCGCTACCTGCGCCGCAATGTCGAGCAGAACGGGCTGTCCGGCCGCATCACCGTCTTCGAGCAGGCGCTCGCTGCCGAGCGGGGCTTTGCCGAACTGGACGACAACGGCGGTGGCAGCGGGCTGAACGGCCTGGTGTCGGCGGGGCACGCGTCCGCGGTCGGCACGTCCACCCGCGTCGAGACCGTCGCGTTCGACGAGGTGGTCGCCGAGGGCGCAGCTCCCGTCGATTTCCTCAAGATCGACTGTGAGGGCGGCGAGTACGACCTGGTGTACGGCTCCTCACCCGCGAGCTGGGCATCCGTGCATCGCGTCGTCCTCGAGTACCACGAGGTTCCGGGGCAGGCGTGGCCGAAGCTGCGCGACTGGTTCGCGGGCGTCGGGCTGAACGTGGTGCGGCACCTGCCGTCGTCGGAATATCTGGGTGCGGCGTGGTTGTCGCGAGAGCCGCTGCCGGCGCTGGACCAGTGACGTGGTCCGCCTGCCACCGCGGGTGCGGCCGTACTTCCCGTACCTGAAGCGCGCGTACACCACTGCGACGCGCCTGGCCGCCCCGGCCACGCAGCGCCTGAGCGGGCTGCGCGGCGGTTACCTCCCCACCGGCGTCGTCGCCACGCTGGAGGAGGCCGCGCTGTCCACCGGCGGTCGCAGCGCCCTGGCCCGGCCGGCTGAAGAGGTAGCCCGCCCCGCCGCACAGGGCGTGCCGGCCGCGCATGCCACCTTCGCCGCCGTGTCGGGCGAGGTGATCCCGCGCGTCACCGTTGCCGAGCTGCCGGGCGGGCGCGTGCTCGGCCCGAATCGCGCGGTGATCAGCGGTCGCGGCGACCTCGTGCACGAGGTGAGCTGGTACTTCGGTACGGACCGCGACCGGCCGCTCGAACACCCGCTGTTCATGCACCCGTTCCAGCCGCCGCCGGTGGAGATCTCCGGCCGCCTCGGCGTGCTCGCGTCGCGGGGCGACAGCAACTACTACCACTTCCTCGTCGACGCGCTGCCGCGCCTGGCGATCATGGAGCAGTGCCCGGAGATCGCCCCGCCGGAGCGCTGGTACGTACCGGCCGGAGCGCGCTTCCAGCGCGAGTTGCTGGCGATGTTCGGCCTGCGGCCGGATCAGTGGATCGATGCCGGCGAGGTACCGCACGTGCGTGCCGAATGCCTTGTCGTGCCGGGGCTTCCTGCGGCGACGGTCATGAACCCGCCCTGGGTGGTCGACTTCCTCAGAAATCGGCTGCTGCCGGACGGCGACGGCGGCGTCGCCGGGCCGCGCCGCCCGATCTACCTGACCCGCGGCACCCAGCTCAACAACCGCCGGGTGGTGAACGAGGCGGAGGTGCTCGAGCTGCTCACCGAGCGCGGCTTCACGGTGGTGGATCCGGGCGCACTGTCGGTGGCCGACCAGATTCGCGCCTGCGCCGGAGCCTCGATCATCGTCGGCGCGCACGGCGCAGGGCTGACGAACCTCATGTTCGCGGGCCCCGGCGCGGCGGTCGTCGAGCTGTTCCCGGGCGGCGACGTGCTGCCGGACTGCTACTGGACGCTCTCCCGCAGCGTTCCAGGGCTGGAATACCGCTACCTCGCAGGGGTTGGCGGATCTACGCGCCAGGACTACAACCGGGCACTGGTGAGCGACATCGTCGTGGATGTGCGCGCCCTGGCGGGGATTCTGGACGATCTCGCCCCGCGAATGTCCGATTCACGTAACTGAGCGGCGGTTGTGGCGCATATCTTCCGACGCGCCCCGACGTTCACCTGCGGTTAGCATCTGATGACTGTTCGCGCCGGGTAAACATCCCGAGCGCACTGTATGAAAGGCAGCTTCGTGACGCTTCGCGCCTACCTGCGGATCCTGCGAGAGCGCTGGAAGCTCATCGTGGCGTTCGCGCT
>JAVHVL010000494.1:0-3572 GCA_032160565.1 Pseudonocardiales bacterium
GCGGCCGCGGCAGCCGCCGCCGCGGCGCGCTGCTGAGCGAGCGCCCGCTGCCGAGCGAGCTCGGCCAGGCGAGCCTGCTCCTTGACGTAGGCGTTGTACTGGGCGCGCTGGTTGTTCAACGATGCAAGCTTCGCCTGAGCCGCAGTGAGGCTGCGCTCGTTGGCCGCGAGGGTGGCCTGCATCTGCTTTTCCTGCTGCTTCGCGCTCTTGTACGCAGCGACTGCCTCGTCCTTCGCGCGGTTGGCCGCCGTGGTCGCCGCCTGCTGCTTCTGCACGGCGAGCCGGGCCTCGGCGTCGGCGTTGGACTTCGCGATCGTGGCGCGTTGCAGAGTGCCGATCGCGTTGAGCTGATGCGAGGACTGGTAGTCCTGCAGCGTGCCCTGTTCGAGCAGCACGTTGGGATCGTTCGCGGTCAGCAGCGTGCCGGTCGTGCCGCTGACGTCGCCGGACATGTAGCTGGCGCGCACGTAGCCGACGAAGTCCTGCTGCGCCTGGACCACCGCGGCCTGTGCGGCCGCGACCTTCTGCTTCGCCGTGACGGCGGCGGCCTGTGCTGCCTGCAGTTGGGACAGCGCGTAGACGTACTTCTGCTCGGCGAGCTCCTGCTGCGCCTTCAGCTGCTCGAGCTGCGTCCGCATCTCCGCAACCTGCGCACTGAGCCGCCCCACCTGATCCGCCAGCGCGTTCTTCTGGCGGGCCGCAGCGCTCAGCTGCGAGTCCGACGGGTTGGGGGGTGGGTTAGCGGCTGCCGTGATGGCCGGGGCAACCAGCAGTCCGGCCGCGACAGCAAGGGCCCCGACGGCTGCGAGCACGCGGACGTGTCGGCGTGGCGTTCGGCTCACCTGCACGAGCTTCGCTCTCTTCCTGCTGCCCCGTTTCTCGGGCTGGCTGCACAACAGAGTGCCATTTCTGCCCCATAAACGCCAGCAGCCCCACGAGAAACAACTTCACCATTCGTAACATTCAGACCAATGGAGCGCCCAAAATCAGCTTCTTCGACGGTCGGGGCCCTCCGCACCGTTCCGCGCCATAGATCATCATCGACAGGGCCGACGGCAAGTTGAGCCAAGCACGGCACGGCGGAAATCGCCCGGGGCAAAGGTCCTGTCCTTGGGGCGGGAGTCAACGCGGGGGCCCAGTGGTATCTTGACGTCAAGACACTTTGACGATGACGATGGTGTGAGACAAGGAGCTCGACGTGCCAGCAGTGAGCAAGAACAGCTTCGGATCGCGTGCCCAGCTGTCAGTGGGCGAGTCGCGCTACGACTACTTTCGGCTTGATGCGATCGACGGCGCCGAGCGCCTGCCGTTCAGCCTGAAGGTGCTGCTGGAGAACCTGCTGCGCACCGAGGACGGCAAGAACGTCACAGAGGCGCAGATCCGAGCGCTCGCGCAATGGCAACCGGACGCCGAGCCCGACACCGAGATCCAGTTCACCCCGGCGCGCGTCGTCATGCAGGACTTCACCGGCGTGCCGGCCGTCGTCGACCTCGCCACCATGCGGGAAGCCGTCGTCGACCTCGGCGGTGACGCGACGAAGATCAATCCGCTGGCGCCGGCGGAGCTCGTCATCGACCACTCGGTGATCGCCGACCTCTTCGGCGCGCCCGACTCGTTCGTGCGCAACGTGGAGCTGGAGTACGAGCGCAACAAGGAGCGGTACCAGTTCCTGCGCTGGGGTCAGACTGCCTTCGACGAGTTCAAGGTGGTGCCGCCCGGCACCGGGATCGTGCACCAGGTCAACATCGAGTACCTCGCTCGCGTTGTCTTCGCGCGCGGTGGGGGTACCCCCGCCAGTGGAGGCGTAGCCGGCGGGGGCGGCATCGCGTACCCGGACACGCTGGTCGGCACCGACTCGCACACGACGATGGTCAACGGCCTCGGCGTGCTGGGCTGGGGCGTCGGGGGCATCGAGGCCGAGGCGGCGATGCTCGGTCAACCGGTCAGCATGCTCATTCCCCGCGTCGTCGGCGTCAAGCTCACCGGCGAGCTCCCGGAGGGCTCCACCGCCACCGACCTCGTGCTGACCATCACCGAGATGCTGCGCAAGCACGGCGTCGTCGGCAAGTTCGTGGAGTTCTACGGCAGCGGTGTGCCCGCGGTGCCGCTGGCGAACCGCGCCACCATCGGCAACATGAGCCCGGAGTACGGCTCGACCTGCGCCATCTTCCCCATCGACGAGGAAACCCTGCGCTACCTGCGATTCACCGGCCGCAAGAGCCACCAGATCGCCCTCGTCGAGGCCTACGCCAAGACCAACGGGTTATGGCACGACCCGTCCGTCGAGCCGGTGTTCTCCGAGCGGCTCGAACTGGACCTCTCGACGATCGAGCCCTCCCTCGCCGGCCCGAAGCGCCCGCAGGACCGGGTGCCGCTGAGGGCCGCCAAGCCGATGTTCCGCGAGGCGCTGAGCGCCTACGTCGAGGGTGACTCCGTGCGGAACTCGGTGGACGAGTCGGTCGACGAGACGTTCCCGGCTTCCGATCCGGCGAGCCCCGGCGAGCACGCAACCGTCGAGGTCGCCTCGGCCGCCAACGGCGCGCACGGGCGCACCTCCAACCCGGTGCCCGTGATGCTCGCCGACGGCTCGGAGGCGGTGCTCGACCACGGCGCCGTCGTGATCGCGGCCATCACCTCGTGCACCAACACGTCGAACCCGTCGGTCATGATCGGGGCCGCGCTGCTGGCGAAGAAGGCCGTCGAGCGTGGGCTGACCCGCAAGCCGTGGGTCAAGACGTCGCTGGCGCCCGGATCCAAGGTCGTCACCGACTACTACGACCGCGCCGGCCTGACGCCGTACCTCGACAAGCTCGGCTTCAACCTGGTGGGCTACGGCTGCACCACCTGCATCGGCAACTCCGGGCCGATCATCGAGGAGGTGTCCGCGGCGGTGAACGAGGGCGACCTCGCCGTGACCGCGGTGCTGTCCGGCAACCGCAACTTCGAGGGGCGGATCAACCCGGACGTCAAGATGAACTACCTCGCCTCCCCGCCGCTCGTCGTCGCGTACGCGCTCGCCGGCTCGATGGACGTCGACCTGATCAACGACCCGCTGGGCTACGACGGCGACGGCAACCCCGTGTACCTGCATGACATCTGGCCGTCGCCCCAGGAGATCCAGGAGACGATCGACCAGGCGATCGCCGGCGAGATGTACACCAAGGACTACGCCGACGTCTTCACGGGCGACGAGCGGTGGCAGGGCCTCTCGACGCCGCAGGGCAGCACGTTCGAGTGGGACCCCGAGTCCACCTATGTCCGCAAGCCCCCGTACTTCGACGGCATGCAGCGGGATCCAGCGCCGGTCACCGACATCGCCTCCGCCCGCGTGCTCGCCAAGCTCGGCGATTCGGTCACCACGGACCACATCAGCCCGGCCGGCGCGATCAAGCTGGACAGCCCCGGCGGCAAATATCTGACCGAGCATGGGGTCGCCCGGCCGGACTTCAATTCGTACGGGGCGCGGCGCGGCAATCACGAGGTGATGATGCGCGGCACCTTCGCCAACATCCGCATACGGAACGAGATGCTGGGGGGTAAGGAAGGCGGCAACACGATCGCCTATTCGGATG
>JAVHVL010000498.1:0-4344 GCA_032160565.1 Pseudonocardiales bacterium
TCATGTACACGCTGATCATGCTCGTGCTCATGCTGCTCACCGAGATCGGCGGCGTGCTGAACAAGAGCATCGACTCCCAGGTCGCAAACTCCACGGCCGGCTACGGCCTCCGAGTCGACTTCAACCCAGAGTTCGCGCAAGGCAACCCACTGCGGCTTCTTCGACAGGGTCAGTACCGCGACGAGATCGAAGCAGTGGCACCGCTGACTTCCGTGGCCGCACGACCGACCCGGGTCATCGAACCACCGAACCCGTCGACACGATCGTCGTCGGTGTCCCCGGCAACAGCACGCGGCGCATGCCGTTCCAGAAGCGGCTGGACGGACTGTCGTCCGATGCCGCCGTGTGGCAGGCGCTGGCCGCGCATCCCGACTACGTCGTTGTCGACGCGTTCTTCGGCGCAACCGGCGGCCCGGCTGGGAAGTATTACCGGCCTGGTGACACCTTTGCCGTCACCGACCCGCGTACCGGCCTAACCCAGGCGAAGACGATCATCGGAATCCTCCGCAACGCAACGGTCTTCTACTCGCCGCTGCGGCCGACCGCGTTCCCGGTCGTCACCAGCGACACGGCGGTGATCCGCCAGTTCGGATCTTCGGCAACCATCTCCAGCGCGCTGCTGCACGCCGCCCCTTCCATCTCCGACGACCAACTCGCCACCAACCTGCAAGGACGCTTCCTCTCCGCCAGCCTCGTGGCGACGCCCATGGCCAACTCGATCCGCCGGCTCTTCGACGCCAACCTGGCGTTCTTCCGGCTCATGGAAGGCCTCCTCGCCCTCGGCCTGCTCATCGGTATCTCCGGCCTCGGGGTCGTCATGGTCCGCGCCGTCCGCGAACGCCGCCGCACCATCGGCATCCTCCGCGCACTCGGCTTCCGATCGCGGACCATCGAACGCTCCTTCCTCATCGAGAGTGCCTTCGTCGCCCTCGAAGGCGTCGTGCTCGGCTCCACGCTCGGCGTGCTCACCACCTGGCTGATGTACCAGAAGAGCGCCGCGTTCAGCGGCATCCATTCCGGCTTCCCGGTGATGTGGGGCACCGCGGCCACGATGGCGATCATCACCCTCGCCGCCTCGCTGGTCGCCACCCTGGCTCCCGCCCGTGTGCTACCGGCCCTGGCCACTCGCAGTGCCGAATAGTTCGCGCACCCTGTCGATCTTGACGATTCCGCAGGGATTCCGCAGGCGACTCGTTCCAGGCCGGCATCAGCCATCAGTCGTCAACACTGAACCGCCCGGATTTGCTGGGCTCTAGCGTCAGCCAACCTCCGCCAATCTCGCTTGGAGAGTTCGAGCTCTACTACGACGTGTGACCCCACGCGGCGAGATCCCGGGGGATCTTCCTGCACGTCGGCGGTCATGGGTGCCGCATCCGCAGGAAGATCGGCTTCGCGCGTTCGACACGGCGCGGCTGCCGTCGGATCCGATTACCCACGCCGCGCTGAACGTCGTACGGTGTCGGCGGAGAGTCCTGACGGCGCGTCGAGGGTAACCCGTACACCCTGGACCACGGTGTTGGATTTGGCAGGTGAGCGTGTCAGAGGGCTATGCCGCCCGCCCGTGGGTGCGGTGGTACCTGCCGGGTGTGGCTCAGCGGCTGGACGTCCCCGACATTGCGCTGACCCAGCTGCTGGATCAGGCAGCCGAGGACTTTCCGCGGCGTAAGGCGTTGGTGTTCCTGGGCCGCACGATGACCTATCGGGCGCTGGTGAGTGCGGTGGACCAGTTCGCCGGCGCCCTGTCCGACCTGGGGGTCCGCAAGGGCGACCGGGTCGCGCTGATCCTGCCCAACTGCCCGCAGAACGTCATCGCGTTCTTTGCGGTGCTGCGCCTTGGCGCGATGGTCGTGCAGCACAACCCGCTGTACACCTCGCCGGAGCTGCGTCACCAGCTGTCCGACAGCGGTGCAACGGTGGCGATCGTGTACGACGGGGCGTACGAGCGGTTGGCGCAGGCCCGGCCCGGGACGCAGCTGCGGCACGTGATCGTCACGTCGCTGGCGGACTATCTGCCGTCCGGAAAGCGGTTGGCGCTGCTGCTGCCGTTCGGCAGCGTGCGGGAGAAGCGCGAACAACTCCTCGCGCCGGTGCCGAGGGATGCGGACGTGCTGAAGTTCAGCGAGCTGCTGGACCCGTCCCGCCGGCCGATGCAGCAGGTGCCGATCACGCCGGCCAAAGACCTCGCCCTGTTGCAGTACACGGGCGGCACGACCGGGCTGCCGAAGGGTGCCATGCTCACGCACCGCAACCTGGTCGCGAACGCGCACCAGACCGCCGCGTGGGACCCGGCCATGCGGCGCGGGCAGGAGACGATCTTGGCTGCGCTGCCGATGTTCCACGTGTACGGGCTGACGCTTTGTCTGACGCTGAACATGTTGGTGGGCGGCACGCTGGTGCTGCTGCCCACGTTCGATCTCGGGTTGCTGTACAAGGCGATCGATAGCTGGAAGCCCACGGTTTTCCCTGGTGTGCCTCCGATGTATGACCAGATCGTGCGGTCGCGGCGGACCGCGAGGCATGATCTGCGCTCAATCCGGACGTGCGTCTCGGGAGCGATGCGGCTGCCCCCGGAGACGGTCGAGAAATTCCAGCACGTCACCGGCGGTCATCTGGTCGAGGGCTACGGGCTGACCGAGAGCTCTCCGGTGGCGTTGGCCAACCCGCTGAACGGGAGCTCCCGCCCCGGCACGATCGGACTGGCACTGCCGGGCACCGATCTGCGGATAGCGGATCTCACCGACTCCTCCCGCGACGTCCCGTTCGGGGTTGCCGGCGAGCTGTGTGTCCGGGGGCCGCAGGTCTTCGCCGGCTATTGGCAGCAGCCGGAAGAGACTGCGTCGATGCTGTGCGACGGCTGGCTGCACACCGGCGACATCGCGGTGATGGACGATGACGGGTTCGTCACGATCGTCGACCGCAAGCGTGACGTCATCCTGGCCAGCGGGTTCAGCATCTTCCCCTCCGAGATCGAGGATGTGCTGTCCGAGCATCCAGCGGTCGAGGAGTGCACCGTGGTGGGGGTGTCGCACTTCTACCGGGGCGAGACGGTCAAGGCGTTCGTGGTGGTCCGGGCCGGTGAGCAGGTGAGCGAGGACGAACTGCACCGCTTCTGCGCGGACCGGCTGGTGGCGTACAAGGTGCCGGCCGAATTCGAGTTCCGTCGCGAGTTGCCGCACAACATTCTGGGCAAGGTGCTGCGCCGGGTCCTTCGCGCCGAGCACGAGGCAGCCCGTGGCCGTCCGACGTCACCAGGCATGAACGGCGCTCTGGTCGAGCACCCCAAGGACACTCCGGCCGGGCACCGCATGCCGGAGAGCCACCCGGTCAGTGCAGGCGGCCTAGTCGATGAGTTGGAGCGGCTCGTGCGACTGCGGGACGCCGGTGCGCTCACCGATACCGAATTCGGAGCAGCGAAGGCTCGGCTGCTCGGCTAGTCGGTTGCAGACGACGCGGGCCCCTACCCGGGCCCGGGTTCAGCCGGTGTGGAAGTAGCGGCCGGAGCGTTTCGGTGCCTGGTGGCAACTCGTCACCTCGATCACCGCCGCCTTTGGTCTATTCAGCAGTCAATCGGGTACCCGGCCGGATGAAGCGGGCGTCAGGATGGGTCCTCGCCGAGCTGGCGGAGGACGGCCACAGTGACCAGCCCGTACGCGAGATGTGGCAGTGCGTCGCCGGCAGGAGCGGCCCCCAGCCCCTGTCGCTCGTACCGGCGGCGCCGGCCGTCGCGCCGCGCAGGACGGCTTTCAGCATGCCGAGTACGTGCCCGCGGGGCGTCCGGGGCAAACCCCCCGCCCGCGGCCGGTACGGGGCGAACTCTCAGCCCTGATGCGTCAGCGGCGGGTGCTGCGCGAGCCGGTCGCGCTGCGGCACCACGGTGTACTTCGGGTCGCGGGCCGATTCTTGGCCGGCGTGGAAGACGCCGAACCGGGTGCACGCAGAGGCGGCCATGAGCGCGACGCCGGACACCGCCGACGCCGCGCGGTTGCGCCGCCCGAGCACCGCCCCGACGGCACCGGCAGCAGTGAGGGCCCTGCTGGCCCGCAGGTAGCTACCGGCACGGCCCGCATGCAGGGGCTCGGCGGCAATGCCCATGGACGCCTCCCTGCGGTGCTCCGCGGCGAGCTCTAGGAGCGCACCCCCGACGGCCATCCGACGTGCCGGCCCGGCCTGCTCGGGTGGCGCGGTGAGCAGGCCGAATCCGGCGGCCGCGGCCGCGGCAGAGCCGACGAACACGAACGGCAGCTCGCGGTAACCCTCGTGCCACGCGGGCGTCGCGGTGTCCGCGATCAGCACCGCCGTATAGGACGCGACCGCCGGACCGAGCAGCGCGGCACCGAGACCCGC
>JAVHVL010000500.1:0-5047 GCA_032160565.1 Pseudonocardiales bacterium
CCGGGTGGAGGACATCGCGCCGGTCGAGGCGCGGCTGGGGCGCCCGGCCGCCCCTGGGCACCGCCGACGTCCGGACGGCTTCGACCTGCGCTGGCAGCAGATCGGCATCAACGACGCGGCCGAGGACCCGCAGCTGCCGTTCTTCATCCGCTGGCTGACCGATGACGAGCACCACCCGTCGGTGGGCGGCTCGCGGCTGAAGCTGCGGGGCCTGGAGATCGCCGGCGAGCAGGACCGCGTGGATGCCTACCTGGGGACGTCGTCGCTTCAGCCGCTGGACGGCATCGACGTCGAGTGGCTGGACCCGTCGGACGACGACACCGGAGTCCTCGCCGCCGTCTTCGAGACCGCCTCGGGCGAGGTCCGGCTCGACTGAGCCTCGTCGCAGATCGCCACGGCAACCGGCTCCGCCACGGCGGCCTCGCGCACGGCGGAGCGCCGCGCGCCGAGGACCGACCCGGCGAGGATCAGCGGGAAGCCGACGGCCATGCCCAGCGTGAACTTCTCGCCCAGCAACGCAATGCCGAACAGCACCGCCACCGCCGGGTTGACGTAGGTGATGACTGTGGCGCGCGCCGGGCCGATGTCGTTGATCAGCGCGAAGAACAGCACGAAGGCCAGCGCGGTGCACACCACGCCGAGCACGACTACGGACGCGACAACGTTGCCGGCGACGTGCGACGGCGCGTTCAGCGCGGCGTACGGCAGGTAGCCCGCTGCACACAGAAGCATGGCCGCGGACACGACCGGGATGCTGGGCAGGTCGGCCAGTCGCCGGGCCATGATGACCGGCCCCACGGCGTACCCGACGACCACGACGAGCATCTCCACGAGCGACGCGATGTGGATCTGGCCGAAATCCAGCCCGACCAGCATCGCCACGCCGAGGACGCCGAGGAGCAGCCCGGCCGCGCGGCTGGGCTCGACCCGCTCGTCGGCGCCGGTGACGCGCGCGAGCAACACGCCGATCAGCGGCACCGCGGCGACGAGCAGGCCCGACAGCGAGCTGGACAGCTGCTTCTCCGCGCTGCCGAGCAGTAGCCACGGCACGGCCAGCTCGATGACGGTGAATACGAGCAGTGGGCGCCAGCGACGCAGCACGGGGCCGAACCCGCCGCGCCGCAGCGCGATCGGCAGCAGGATCAGCCCGCCGATGGCGGTACGCGCGAACACCAGCGTGCCCGGCTCGATGTCCCGGACCGCGACGCGGATCAACAGGTACGGAATGCCCCAGATGACACACATCGCCGCGAACAACGACCAACCGCGTCGGGTCATCCCACTCCATCCATTTCGCGGGCCGGCGCCCGTCTCGGGCACCGGCCAGCGGCCCATGTCAACCTCAACCCTGACAGCGCCACGCCCATTTCTCCCCGGCCATCCAGGGCATAGTGGTCGCGTGCACAACATCGCGCTGACGTGGCAGCAGGCCGCGGCGCTGGCTGCCGTGCTGCTCGCGGTCGCCGGCGGCATGTACGCCAGCGCCGCGCCCCGGGCGCGCTCGATCGTGCCGTACGCCCGCGAGGCAGGGGTGATCTCGGCGCTGTACGCGCTGTGGCAGCTGGCCGGCACGCTGTCCGTGCTGGGGACCTCCCGCGCCTTCGAGCGGGCTGACTGGATCGTCCGGGTGGAGCACGACTGGCACCTGCCCAGCGAGGCGAGCGTGCAGCGCCTCGTCGACGCCCACCCGCTGATCGTCCAGGGCTGCAACCTCTACTACGCGTCGATGCACTTCGGCGCGCTGTTCGTATTCCTGCCGTGGCTGTTCCTCCGCCATCGCGAGCACTACGCGCGTGTGCGCCTCTCGCTGGTCTTGGTCACGCTCGTCTGCCTGCTGGTCCAGCTGATCCCGGTCGCGCCGCCGCGGCTGCTCCCCGGTTTCGTCGACACGGCACAGCGGTACGGGCAGTCGGTGTACGCCTCCGGGCTGGCACCGGACCAGTTGTCAGCGATGCCCTCAGTGCACGTGGCTTGGGCAGTACTGATCGGCTGGGCGGTCGTGCGGGTCAGCAGCAGCCGCTGGCGCTGGCTGGCCCTCGCGCACCCGATTCTGACGATCTTCGTCATCACCGCCACGGCCAACCACTTCTGGCTCGACGGCGTCGTGGCGGTGGTGCTGCTGGCTGCCTGCGTCTGGGCCCAGCGCGGCATCACGCGCGTGCTGGCCCGGCGACGAAACCGATCCGACGCGCCGAACGAGTTGAGCTCGCCGTCGATGGCGCGCATCCTGCGGTGATGGAAGCGAACCCGGCCGTCGCGGCCCCGCACGTCGTGCCGATCGGCGACTACGGCTTCCTGTCCGACGGCGAGATGACGGCACTCGTCGCGCCGGGCGGTTCGATCGAGTGGATGTGCCTGCCCCGGATGGACTCGCCGAGCATCTTCGGCGCGATCCTGGGGCGCTACGCCGGCAACTTCCGCGTGTCGCCGTCCGACGTGGCGGTGCCCGCCGCCCGGCGTTACCTCCCCGGCACGATGGTGCTGGAGACGAGCTGGGGCACCGCGACGGGCTGGATCATCGTGCGGGACGCATTGATCATCGGCCCGTGGCGGCACGAGACGGCGCTGTCCGGTACGTGGCGCCGCACGCCGACGGATTACGAGGCCGAACACCTGCTCCTGCGGACCATCCGCTGCGTCAAGGGTGAGGTGCAGACCGTCGTCGAGTGCGAGCCGGTGGCCGACTACGGCCGTTCGATCGTGAAGTGGAGCTATACCGAGCAGCTCTACCACCAGGGGCAGGCGCGGGCCGACGGGTTGCAGCACACCCTCACCCTCACCACGGACATGCGGCTCGGTTTCGAAGGTGGCCGCGCGAGCGCCCGCACGCTGCTCAAGGAGGGCGACACACGCTTCGTCGCACTGTCGTGGGGCCGCAACTCGCCGCCGCTCACCTACGACGACGCCTACCGCCGGATGGTGTGGACGGCACATCACTGGCAGCACTGGCTGGCGCGTGGTCAGTTCCCGGACCATCCGTGGCGCAGCCACCTGCAGCGCAGTGCGCTCACGCTCAAGGGGCTCACGTACGCGCCGACGGGCGCCATCTGCGCCGCGGCCACCACGTCGCTGCCCGAGACGATCGGCGGCGAGCGCAACTACGACTACCGCTACAGCTGGATCCGCGACGCGACGTTCGCACTGTGGGGCATGTACTCGCTCGGCTTCGACTGGGAGGCCGTGGACTTCTTCTCCTTCATCGCCGACCTCGCCGAGCAGGACGAGGACCTGCAGATCATGTACGGCATCGGCGGCGAGCGGTCCCTGCCGGAACGCATCCTTGATCATCTGCCCGGGTACGCCAACTCGCGGCCGGTGCGCGTCGGCAACGCGGCGAGCACGCAGGAGCAGCACGACGCGTGGGGCGCGCTGCTTGACTCGGTGTACCTGCACAGCAAGGTGGCAGATCACCTGGACGGGCGGATCTGGCCGATCCTCGGCAAGCAGGTGCAGGCGGCACTGAAGCACTGGCGCGAGCCGGACGCGGGGATCTGGGAGGTCCGCGGCAGCCTGCAGCATTTCACCTCGTCGAAGATCATGTGCTGGCTGGCCGTGGACCGCGGTGCCAAGCTGGCCTCCATGATCGGCCAGGACGCCGCGGCGGCCGAGTGGGAGCTGGCCGCCGACGAGATCAAGGCCGACATCCTCGAGCACGGCGTCGACGAGCGGGGCGTGTTCACCCAGCACTACGAGACGGATGCGCTGGATGCGTCGCTGCTGCTGGCACCGCTCGTGCGGTTCCTGCCGCCGGACGATCCACGCATCCGGGCGACCGTGCATGCCATCGCCGACGAGCTCACCGAGCAGGGGCTGGTCATGCGTTACAAGGTCGACGAGACCGACGACGGCTTCACCGGCGAGGAGGGCTCGTTCACGATCTGCTCGTTCTGGCTGGTGTCGGCGCTGTGCGAGATCGGCGAGTACCGGCGGGCGCGCGAGCTGTGCGCGAAGCTGCTGTCCCTGGCCGGACCGCTCGAGCTCTACGCCGAGGAGATCGACACGCACTCCGGTCAGCAGCTGGGCAACTTCCCGCAGGCATTCACGCATCTGGCGCTGATCAACGCCGTGCTGCACGTGATCGCCACCGAGCGGCTCGAGGACGCGATCTGAGCGCTGGGTTACGGCCGATGGCCGCGCCCGCTCATCGCGTGCCGCGAGAAGAACCCTTGGTGCTGGGTGCCGTCGCGCCCGTCGCCTTCGACGTAGCCGTCCTCAGCGCTGCTGCCATCCACGACCCGCGTCGTCTCGGCGGGCATCGGCTCAACGGTGTCCGTGGAGCCGACCCGCTCGGAGAGCATCCGGTTCTCGGCGACCAACTGCCTGTTCGCACGACGCACACTGCGGGCATGCGCGAAGGCGATCTGCATGAGCCCGACGGCGATCCACGCCGCGGTCACGATGACGGCGCCGATCACGGCGATCCAGAAGACGTCGAGGTGCCAGGTCTGGTTCCACATGTGGAAGTCGACGGCGCCGCGATTGGCCAGCACCAGTTCGACGGCCGCGACTGCCGCAGCAGCCAGGACCAGGAGCCCGAGTACGAACATCTTTCGTCACCTCCGGTGACGGCCAGGGGCGCACAGACACGCCGCTCTTCCCTCGCCCACAGCTTTCCCCGCTCGGTGGCCGCCTAAACCCCGCGTTGCCCGCGCCCGGGTGCGGCCGGTTAGCTGGATGCATGACCCGACGACTCGACGGCACCGTGGCACTTGTAACCGGCGCAAGCAGCGGCATCGGCGCCGCCACCGCCGAACAGCTCGCCGGGGAGGGGGCCGCGGTGGCCCTCGTGGCGCGGCGCGCCGGGCGCCTCACCGACCTGGCCCACCGGATCACCACTGCGGGCGGGCGGGCACTGCCTGTCGAGGCAGACGTCACGGACGAGCGGGAGATGCGTGACGCCGTCGCCCGCGCGGTGGCCGAGCTCGGGCGGTTGGACGTCGTGATCGCGAACGCCGGTGTGATGCTGCTCGGGCCGGTCGTGGACGCACCCACCGAGGAGTGGACCCGGATGGTGCAGATCAACGTCCTCGGGCTGATGTACACCGCA
>JAVHVL010000518.1:0-2534 GCA_032160565.1 Pseudonocardiales bacterium
GCCCGTGCACGCGCCGACCAGCATCAGGACAACTGACGCTATCGGTAGAAATCGACTCCGCACGGCCAAGATCGTGCCAGATCACCTAGCTCGTGCACAGCCGACAACCAGCCGCTGTGGACAACCACGATCTCAATACCCCGGGTGCCAAGTACGGCACCTCGCGTATCAAGATCGCGCGGGGTCCACCACTTCCAGCGCGCTCCCGAGCCGATCATGCAGCTGCGCCAGCAGGGCCTGCACCTCGTCGCGGTGGTCTTGCAGCTCCCGCAGCTCCTCGTGCGCCTGCCGCACCAACTCGTCGGCCTCGCGCCTTGCGGAGGTGACGGTGCGCTCCGCCTCGGCTGAGGCATCGGCCAGCTGCCGGGCGGTCGCCTCCTGCTCGGCGGTGCGCCGCGCGCGCAGCGTGATCTCGAAGTCCTCCTCGGCCTCGGTGCGGCGGGCGAGGAACTCCGCGTCCTGTCGCTGCCGCTCAGCGGCGGCCTCGGCATCCAGCCGGGTGCGCTCGGCATTGGCCTCGATGGTCAGCCGCTCCTCATCGGCGCGCGTCTTCGCCAGCCTCTCGGCCAGCTCGGTCTCCACCTGGGCGCGGCGCTCCTCGACCTTGGCGAGGCGGGCGCGGAACGTCTCGTCCGCGGCGGCGTGCCGCTCGGTCGCCTCGGCCACGATCTGCTCGGCCTCCGCCGTCGCCGTCGCCCGGGTGCGCGCCGCAGCGTCGACGGCACCGGAGCGGATCGTCTCGGCCTCCGCCTCGGCGGCGGCCCGGAGCTGGGCCGCTTCCGACTTGGCGGTATCCAGGAGGTGCTGGACTCGCTCGTCCACGTTGTCCGAGGTCACCGCCTCGGACGCACTGCGAAGCTGCCGCCGTAGAGACTCGATCTGAGCTTGAGCACTGGCCAACTGGGCGGCGAGGTCCGCGCTGCGTGCCGCCGTCGCGTCCCGTTCTGACACAGCGAGGCGCAGATCCTCGTCCATCTGGCTGAAGACCTCGTCGACCTGGGCGCGGTCGTATCCGCGCAGCGCTATGTCGAATCCGCGGTGGGCCTCGGTCAGGATGGGCAGGACGTCAGCGGAGTCTTCCGATGCCATGTCCCAATCGTCCCACGTGTCAGCGGTCGCGGAACCTGTTGATTTGATCGATGTGAATCGCCCGCAGTTGGTGGTCGCGCACCCCGAGCCCCTCTTCGGGAGCCAGGCACAGCACGCCGACTTTTCCCTGGTGCAGGTTGCGGTGGACGTCGTACGCGGCCTGTCCGGTCTCGATCAGGGGGTAAGTCCTGGACAGCGTCGGGTGGATGGCGCCCTTCGCGATCAGCCGGTTCGCCTCCCACGACTCCCGGTAGTTCGCGAAGTGGGAACCGACGATGCGCTTGAGGTTCATCCAGAGATAGCGGTTGTCGAACTCGTGCCAGTACCCGGAGGTGGAGGCGCACGTCACGATGGTGCCGCCGCGCTTGGCCACGTACACCGACGCACCGAAGGTCTCCCGGCCCGGATGCTCGAAGACGATGTCGGGATCCTCGCCACCGGTGAGCTCGCGGATCTTGGCACCGAGCCGCTTCCACTCCCGCGGGTCCTGGTTGTTCTCGTCCTTCCAGAACCGGTACCCCTCCGCCGAGCGGTCGATGATCAGCTCGGCGCCCATCCGGCGGCACAGCTCCGCCTTCTCCGGCGACGAGACGACGCACACCGGGATCGCCCCGCCGTTCAGGGCGAACTGCGTCGCGTAACCGCCGAGGCCGCCGGAGGCGCCCCAGATCAGCACGACGTCGCCCTGCTTCATCCCGGCGCCGTTGTGCGAGACCAGCTGCCGGTACGCGGTGGAGTTGACGAGCCCGGGGGAGGCGGCCTCCTCCCAGGTGAGGTGCGCCGGCTTAGGCATCAGCTGGTTGGACTTCACCAGCGCCAGCTCCGCCAGCCCGCCGAAGTTGGTCTCGAAGCCCCAGATCCGCTGCTGCGGATCCATCATCGTGTCGTCGTGCCCCTGCGGATCCTCGAGCTCGACGGACAGGCAATGCGCCACGACCTCGTCGCCCGGCTTCCACTTCGTGACGCCGGCACCGACGCGTAGCACGACGCCGGCCAGGTCGGAGCCGACGACGTGGTACGGCTGGTCGTGCTTCCTGGCCAGCGACGACGTCTTGCCGTACCGCCTCAGGAACTCGAAGGTCGAAACCGGCTCGAAGATCGACGTCCACACCGTGTTGTAGTTGATCGCGCTGGCCATCACCGCGACGATCGCCTCGCCCGGCCCCAGCTCCGGTGTGGGGACCTCCTGCAGGTGCAGGCTCTTGCGCGGGTCCTTCTCCTTCGTGGCCAGGCCGTCGAACATGTCGACCTCGTCGGCGAGCACCACGGTCCCCTGGTAGGTGTCCGGTACGGGCAGTTCGGCCACGGCGGCCAGGTCGTCACTCAGGATCGCGTTGCGGATCTCGTCCACGATTGGCCTCCACGGGCGGGTGGTCGGTCGGTACGGCGGATGTTACTCGCAAGTAGCTTTCCGGTCAGGTCAGTGTCCGCCCGCAGCCGGCTGG
>JAVHVL010000526.1:0-4761 GCA_032160565.1 Pseudonocardiales bacterium
CGGTCATGTCGCCCGCGCTGTGGCGCGACGCCCTCGCCCTCGCCGGCGCGGACGAGGGCGCGCGGGCCTTCCTCGCCGCCCACCCCGAGCTCGTCGACGACGTTCTGGTCGCGGGCAGCGCCGTGGACCTGGACACCCCCGAGGATCTCGCCCGCTGGACCGCGTTTCCCCGCCCCGAGTGACGTATCCCCGCGCCGAGTGACGGTGCTACGGGCGTCTCTGATCATGGAGGTACGTCACTCGACGAGGGTGGTGGGGGTGGGACGTTCGGACATCGCTATCGGTAGGTGCCCGATCCGGATCTTCCTGCGGTTGCGGTATCCATGACCGCCCAGCCGCAGGAAGATCCACTGCCTCGTCACCGCCGCTCAGAGTGCCCGAATCCCAGCCCGGTGCCGCTGCGCCAACTCCGGGTAATACGTCGGATTCATCGTCACCCACAGCTCCGCAGCCGTGCCGGCCAACTCCCGCTTGACGACAGCAGGCGCACCCGCGGCCAGCACCCCCGGCGGAATGACAGCCCCGGTAGCGACCAGCGACTGCGCCGCCACCAGCGACCGCGCCCCGATCCGTGCCCCGTCCAGCACGACGCAGCCGTTGGCGACCAGCGACTCCTCCTCGAGGACCGCGCCGTGCACCACGCACTGGTGCCCGACGGTCGCGCCGCGGCCGATCTCCGTGGTGACGTCGGGCGGGCAGTGGAGCACCGAGCCGTCCTGCACGTTCGCGCGCTCGCGGACGATGATCGTCCCGCAGTCGCCGCGCAGCACGGCGCCGTACCAGACGGAGGCGCCCGCCTCGATCCGCACGTCGCCGATCAGCGTGGCGTTCGGTGCGACGAACGCGTCGTCGGCGATGGTGGGGCGCTTGCCCTCGAACTCGTACAGAAACAACCGGGCTCCCTCGGTCAGGCGGTTGGGCGGGCCGAGAGCCCGGCGCAGCCACGATCGGCATTCCATTCGGCGTCGATGCGCGCGCGCTCGCTCCCTGTCGCCGGCATCGGCACACCGCGCGCGTCCAGGTGCGACGGCGCGAACTGCTGGGAGACGACCTTGCCGCGCTGGAACGTCAGGGTCAGCACGCCGTTGTCGTCCTGGTTGTTCCCGAACGACATCCACCACAGGTAGTTGCCCAGTCCGTACGCGACGTACGTGCCGTCGGATCGCCAGCCCGCGCCCTGCAGCACGTGGGCGTGCGTGCCGATCACCGCGGACGCGCCGGCGGCGGCGAGCTGGGCGGACAGCGTGCGCTGATTGTCGTTGGGGCAGGTCTGGTACTCGGTGCCCCAGTGCAGGTACACCACCACGACGTAGCCGCCGGCCTTGGCTGCCCGCACCGAGCTGAGCAGCTGCGGCGAGAAGGCATTCGCCACGCCCGCGGACGACGGGCCGGCGCTGAACAGCGACAGCGTCGTCTCGTCCTGCACCTGGTCGGCGGCGATGATCGCGACCCGTACGCCGTTGAGCGTCCTCGTGTACGGAGCGAACGCCTGCGCCGCGTTCGCGCCGATGCCGATCACCGGGAAGCGCGACGCCCGGATCGCGGCGAGGCTGTCCTCGAGCCCGGACGCGCCGTAGTCGGCGCCATGGTTGTTCGCCATCGTCGCCACGTCGATGCCGGCATCGCGCAGCGCGGTCAGCGCGGACGGGGGAGCGCGGAACGTGAACGCCTTGCTCTGCGCCTGCCCTCCGGTCGTGATGGCCGTCTCCAGGTTGACCATGGTCAGGTCCGCCTTGGCCAGGCCGGGGGCCGCCTCGCCGAACACGGTTGCCGGGTTCGCGGCGAGCCGCGTGCCGACCCGATCGGCGAAGTGGACGTCGCCGGCGAACGCCATGGTGAACTGACCGGCCGGCCGCGTGGACGGCGCAGACGGCGCGGACGGCGCCCGCGAAGGGTGTGCCGACGACGCCACTGCCGCGTGCGAGCCCGCCGCGCGCGAGCCCGCACCGTCCGGGCTCGCACCGTCGGAGCGCGGCTTCCCGGCAGAACCGGTGCACGCCGCGGCGCCGAGCAGCAGGGCCGTGCCGAGGGCGGCGGCGCAGCGAGCGCCGATACGCGGTCGGCCGGATCGGATCACGGCACTAGCATTCCTCAGGGCCGATCCGTAACGACGGCCAACCCGCCCGATCAACGAGAAGTCAGTGCAGAAGGAGCCACCGTGCCCGCCAGCGTCGAGATCACCGTGCCGGCCCAGACCGTCCGGGTCGCGGCCGGTACGGCGGCGCTCGACGCGCTCCGCGAGGCCGGCGTCGACGTCAACGGCCCGGCCGGCGCGATCGTCGTCCGCGACCCGGCCAGCGGCGAGCTGAAAGACCTGGGCTGGGCGCCCGACGCGGACGTCGAGGCAGAGATCGTCACCGCCGCGTCGCCGGAAGGCCTGGCCGTGCTGCGGCACTCCACCGCGCACGTCATGGCGCAGGCCGTCCAGGAGCTGTTCCCCGGAACGCTGCTCGGCATCGGCCCGCCGGTGGAGAACGGCTTCTACTACGACTTCCTGCCGTCGCGGCCGTTCACCCCGGACGACCTCACCTCCATCGAGAAGAAGATGGCCGACATCATCAAGGCCGGCCAGCGCTTCGCCCGCCGCCCGATCACCGACGACGAAGCGCGTGCCGAGCTCGCGAACGAGAAGTTCAAGCTGGAGCTCATCGGCCTCAAGTCCTCCGCCACCGGCGACGAGGCCACCGAGGTCGGTGCGGGCGGCCTCACCATGTACGACAACCTCGACGCCAGGTCCGGCGAGCGCGTGTGGACCGACCTGTGCCGTGGCCCCCACCTGCCCACCACCCGCCGGATCCCCGCGTTCAAGCTGATGCGCACCGCCGCCGCCTACTGGCGCGGCAGCGAGAAGAACGAGCAGCTGCAGCGCATCTACGGCACGGCGTGGGCCTCCCGCGACGACCTCAAGGCCCACCTGGCGCGCCTGGAGGAGGCCGCGAAGCGCGACCACCGCAAGCTCGGCATCGAGCTGGACCTGTTCAGCTTCCCGGACGAGCTCGGCTCCGGCCTGGCCGTCTTCCACCCGAAGGGCGGCGTGCTGCGCAAGGAGATGGAGGACTACTCCCGCGCCAAGCACGTCGAGGCCGGCTACGAGTTCGTGAACACCCCGCACATCACCAAGGGGCAGCTCTACGAGATCTCCGGCCACCTCGACTGGTACGCCGACGGCATGTTCCCGCCGATGCACCTCGACGCCGAGTACGGCCCGGACGGCGAGCTGCGCAAGCCCGGCCAGGACTACTACCTCAAGCCGATGAACTGCCCGATGCACTGTCTGATCTTCCGCTCGCGTGGCCGCTCCTATCGTGAGCTGCCCCTGCGGCTGTTCGAGTTCGGCACGGTCTACCGCTACGAGAAGTCCGGCGTCATCCACGGCCTGACCCGGGTGCGGGGCATGACGCAGGACGACGCGCACATCTACAGCACCGTCGAGCAGGTGCGCGACGAGCTGCGCTCACTGCTCACCTTCGTGCTCGACCTGCTGCGCGACTACGGCCTGGACGACTTCTACCTCGAGCTGTCCACCAAGAACCCCGACAAGTACGTCGGCTCGGACGACGTATGGGAGGACGCGACCAACACCCTGGCTGAGGTGGCGCAGGAGTCCGGGCTCGAGCTCGTCCCCGACCCGGGCGGCGCGGCGTTCTACGGGCCGAAGATCTCCGTGCAGGCGCGCGACGCAATCGGCCGCACCTGGCAGATGTCGACGATCCAGCTGGACTTCAACCTGCCCGAGCGCTTCGAGCTGGAGTACCAGGGCAACGATGGCGAGCGGCACCGCCCGGTGATGATCCACCGCGCCCTGTTCGGCTCCATCGAGCGGTTCGTCGCTGTGCTCACCGAGCACTACGCCGGCGCGTTCCCCGCGTGGCTCTCGCCGGTGCAGGTGATCGGCATCCCGATCAGCGCCGAGCAGGTCGCCTACCTGGAGGACGTCGCCGATCGGCTGCGCGCGCACGGGATCCGGATCGAGGTGGACGACTCCGACGATCGCATGCAGAAGAAGATCCGCACCGCGCAGAAGGCGAAGGTGCCTTTCATGCTCATCGCCGGCGCCGCGGACGTCGAGGCCGGCGCGGTGTCGTTCCGCTACCGCGACGGCGAGCAGCGCAACGGCATCGCGGTCGACCAGGCGGTGGCCGAGATCGTCGACACCGTCGCGCGCCGGATCAACGCCTCGCCGACGGCCTCGCTCTACATCTGAGCTCTACACATGACCGGCGATGCATGACCGGCAAGGCATGACCGGTGACGCATGACTGAGGCATCCGGACCGGCATCCGGACCGGCATCCGGGCCGGCAGCCGAGCCGTCGGGCCAGTTCGCCGGTGAGCCGGACGCGTTCGGCCGGCTCTGGACGCCGCACCGGATGGTCTACATCCAGGGCGAGAACAAGCCGGCGAACGGCGCCGAGGGCGACGAGTGCCCGTTCTGCCTCGCGCCGAAGCGCTCCGACGAGGACGCCCTGATCGTGGCGCGCGGCGAGCTCGTCTACGCGGTGCTCAACCTCTACCCGTACAACTCCGGGCACCTGATGACGGTGCCGTACCGGCACGTCGCCGACTATGTCGACCTCACTGCCGCGGAGGTCGCCGAGCTCGGCGACTTCACCCAGCGCGCGGTGCGCACGCTCAGCGCGGTGATGGCGCCGCACGGCTTCACCCTCGGCATGAACCAGGGGACGGTCGCCGGCGCCGGCATAGCCGGGCAACTGCACCAGCTCGTCGTGCCCCGGTGGGGCGGCGACACCAATTTCGCGCC
>JAVHVL010000017.1:0-2801 GCA_032160565.1 Pseudonocardiales bacterium
CTTCCTCGCGCTGCTCGCGTTGATCAGGCTGCGCTCGGCTCAGCGTCGAGCTGAGCCGAGCGCGCAAGATTCCGTCACGTCCCCGTCGCGGCGTAAGCGCACTGCAGTCAGCTGACGGCGGCGGTGAGGTGCTCCACGTCCTCGTCGGTCAGCTGCACGCCGGCCGCTGCGAGGTTGTCCTCCAGATGCGCGACTGACGCCGTCCCGGGAATCGGCAGCGTCACCAGCGAGCGGCGCAGCAGCCAGGCCAGCGCCAGTTGCGACGGCGTCGCGCCCAGCCGCGCCGCGATCTCCTGCAGCGGACCACCCTCGCCGGCCAGCTTGCCGGTGGCCAGCGGGAACCACGGGATGAACGCGATGTCATTCGCCTCGGCGTGCTCGAGCAGATCCTCGGCGCTGCGGTCGGCGAGGTTGTAGCGGTTCTGCACCGACACGATCGTCGCCGTCTGCTGCGCCTTCAGCAGCTGGGGCACCGTCACCTCGGACAGCCCGATGTGGCGGATCTTGCCCTCCTGCTGCAGCAGCGCCAGCTCGCCGATCTGCTCGGCCAGCGGCACCTTCGCGTCGATGCGGTGCAGCTGGAGTAGGTCGATCTGGTCGACGCCCAGGTGCCGCAGGTTCAGCATCGTCTGCTGGCGCAGGTACTCCGGCCGGCCGACCGCGCGCCAGTCGCCCGGCCCCGCGCGGGTGAACCCCACCTTGGTGGCGATCACCAGGCCGTCCGGGTAGGGGTGCAGCGCCTTCTTGATCAGCAGGTCGGCCACGAACGGCCCGTACGCATCCGCCGTATCGATGAAGTTGACGCCCAGCTCGACCGCACGGCGCAGCACCCGCACCGCCTCGTCCGGATCGGCCGGGTCACCCCAGACGCCGGGGCCGGTCAGCTGCATGGCGCCGTACCCGAGTCGGTTGACGGGCAGGTCCCCGCCGATGGCGAACGTTCCGGACTGAGCGACGGTGCTGGTCATTGCGGTGAGCTCCTTGTGGTGGCGGATCTGCGGTGGCGACCCTGTAGTGGCGGGTCTCGAGGCGCACGCCGCGGCGTCTGAGCCGGAGGCGTGCCTATTCGGGCCAAGTCGTCCCGTCCGTCATTTCTTCCCGCGTGGCACGAGGCGTTCGCACGGTTTCGGGGTCTGCAGTGCGGGGAAGGCTCATCTCACGCGGACAGCATCGGCTGCCCGGGGCTCCACAGGGGTGCGGCATGTACTCCAGACACCTTCAGTGCGCCGCGGCGCTCGACAGCCCGTCCCGGTCCCTGGCGCGCTGCCAGCTACTGGCCGGTCACTCCGGACCGCACGCGGTCATGTTCGCCCGGCACGGCCGTCGCTACGTCCGCTGCTGGTACGGCACCGATCCGACGACCGCCGAGGATCACCTCGCGGCCGAGGAGACGATGCCGTGGGTACGCGGCTGCCCGACGCCCGCGTGGTGGGAGTACCCGCAGTCGCAGCTCGGCGCGCCGGTGGAGCGGCGCCTGCTCACCTACCGCGTGCGGATGCCGGGCGGGCCTTAGGACGCCCGCCGGCGCGACAGCTCAACCGGACCGTGGCCAGTACATGATCACCGAGATCCCGAGCAGGCAGATCGTGGCGCCCACATAGTCCGGCAGCCCGGGGCGGTACCCGTCCGCGACTGCCGCCCAGGCCAGCGAACCCGCGATGAACACCCCGCCGTAGGCAGCCAGGATCCGGCCGAAATGGTTGTCCGGCTGCAGCGTGGCGACGAACCCGTAGACGCCCAGCGCGGCGACGCCCGCACCGATCCACCACCAACCGCGGTGTTCCCGGATGCCCCGCCACACCAGCCAGGCGCCGCCGATCTCGAACACCGCCGCGACGAGGAACAGCAGCATCGACCGGAGCACCGTCACCGGCGCGACCCGTCCGGCAGCAGATCCGCGATCAAATCCGGATTCTCGGCCGCGATCGACAGGCGCAACCGCGGCCCGAGGAACGCCACCTCGAAGGCGAAGAACGGGCAGCACTCCTGCTCCGCAACGATCAACGCGGTCAGCTCGCGCACCGCGGCGATCGGGAGTTCCGCGACCACCCCGTTCGCCGTGTGCTCGATCGTCGCTGCGCCGAGCACTGCGTGCCACTGCTCGAACCGCTCCCGCTGGCTGCCGGCCGACAGCGAGCACGCCACCAGCGGCGGCTCACCCGCTCCGGGCGCCGGCACGTCACTGGTCGAAGCCGACTGGGCAATCCGCGGATCAGGCACACCAGCAACCTAAACCGGATGCTCCGCGCACGAGCGGGTAGACCCGCAATCGGTGTGCGCAGCCACGATCACCGGCGCGAGGACGAGGTCGACGCCGTCGCGAGCAGCGCGCCCAACCAACCCGGCCGATCCGCGCCACCCGCGCCCAGGGAGATTGACACATACCTCACGCGGATTTAACGTGAACAGCGCGGGGCCAACAGCGCGCGGGGCCGAAGATCAAGGACCCGCCATGCGTCACCGCCGGACCCGCACCGTCGCCGCCCTCGGCACGGCGGCCCTCGCCGCCTCGCTGCTCGCCGCCTCGGCGCACGCGTCATCCCCCGCGAAGCATTCAGCATCCGCGCAGGGATCAAAAGCTGCGACACATGCTGTTGACCGGGTACTGGTGAGGTTCGCCCCGAAGGCGACGAATGCGTCGATCACGGCGGCACTGCACGCCGTGGGCGCCAGTGAGATCGGTCAGATCGCCGATATCGGCGTGCACGTCCTCCGGGTGCCCACCGGAGCCGTCGATCGAGTCGTCGCGGCGCTCTCCCGTCGCAACGATGTCGGCTTCGCCGAACCCGACGGCATCGTGC